>NZ_JAMDJP010000017.1:0-100843 GCF_023475945.1 Shewanella sp. 8A | reverse complement strand
GGCTTTAAATTCTTGCGTATGGATCTTGCGGGGTTTCTTTGTTGACATACTTCACCTCAATAAGCGAGTTTACTCACTTAGCGAGATGTCCAAAAGTACCGGATCGGATCAAAAAGTTTTAATCCAAATATTTTAAGCTCTTTCTTTTTATGAAAGTCATTATCTACATTTGAAACTATAAAATCTGATACCGTTGTTGAATCAATCATTAATCCTCCTCAAATACAACTAAGCCATTTTTTTCTTTTTTTGACAGATTAATTCTCTCTGCACTAGCTATACAATGTTCACTAAGTATCTCAATTCCTATACCAATCCTTCCTAGATCTTTGGCTACCTTCATTGTTGTGCCAGACCCTGAAAATGGATCTAATACCACATCACCACTTTGGGTAAAAAGCTTGATAAACCAAGCAGGAAGGCTTTCAGGAAAAGCTGCACTATGGTTTTTGTTTGAACATTCAGTCGCTAGATGAAGCACGTTAGATGGAAATGCCATGTCTCTTTCGACCCAATTCTCAATTTTTTTACCGAAGCCGCTACCAACTCTTGATTCATCCCTTTTTTTATCAGTATCACTTAAATTCTTCAAACGAGAGTTAGCCCAATTTCCCATCGGTACTTTTACAGCATCTTGATACATATTGAATTTTTTGTTTTTTGTGAAGTGCAAACAACGTTCCCAAGAATCTCTAAATCGGTTAGGCCATTTACCTGGGAAACTATTCTTTTTATGCCACATGTACTCCTCTGTCCAGAGCCAGCCTATTTCCCTCATTTTTACAATTAAATCAATCACATAAGTATGTCTTTCGCCATTGACAACTTTTTCCTTGATATTGAGTACAAAAGATCCGGTAGGTTTTAATATCCTCAATAGTTCATGAGCAATAGGTAAAAACCAGTCAACATATTTATCAGGTCTTATCCCCCCATAAGTACTTTTACGCTGGTCAGCATAAGGAGGTGAGGTAACTATCAGATCTATTGAATCATCATCTATTAACTTAAGAACAGATAAACAATCTGCATTGAACAGAGTTGATGCATTTATGTTCAATTTTTTTTGTGTGCGTTGTAACATTTTTATTACCCAAGAATAACCAATTACGCAATTATAACTTTTTAAGTTAATGAGGTCCAGAACTATCACTCTCTAGTTAAATTTTTAACCTCAGAAATATTTATCAAGACACCCACTGTTAAATCTGGATATGAACAGGCTCACAAGATACTCCGTGGTTAACGGGATTAAGCACTGACATGGAAGTGACCGTCCGTGACATGGCCGCTCTTTCACATCCATGTGATCGCGGCATTCGCACTTCCTTATGCAGCAGATGTCACGGTCGAGCCTATAGGGATACTTCTTGTTAAATGAAAGGGCGGCGTGTCACTGAAATGGCAGAGCTTAATCGTTCCCCGCCATCATACCTAACGCTATCAAAGCGAGCTTTTGACTGCGGCTCAGCTTTTTAACTGCTATCTCACGGCGCAATGCATCACCACGACTCCCGACCGTTTCTTGGTACATCAGGGTTAATGGCCCTTTGCCGCGCAGGTACTTTGCTGCTTTGGGGCTGCTTGATTGATGTTCGTTAAATCGGCGTGCGACATCTGTGGTGATGCCAGTGTATAAGTGGCCATTGGCGCAGCGGATAAGATACAGATACCACGTTGATGCTTGTTCAATCTCTGATGTTGCGCCTTGCTCCGAAGTCACAGCTTGCTCAGCACCTAGCGCTTCTGGCTTGCTAGAAAGCGGAGCTTGGTTAACAGCTTGCGCTTGGCTAGCCCCTTTTTGGGGGCTAGCCGAAGGAGTTGAATTAGCGGCTTCAATCACTAAATCGGTCACCCGTTGGCGCCTACTTAGTCATGCCGAGCAGGCTTAAGAAGAAGGCATATTCCTGCGCTGTGTCTTGGTACTGGCGGTAACGACCACTCTTACCACCGTGTCCTGCATCCATATCGACGTGGAATAACAATACCTTATCGTCGAGTTTGTACCATTTATTTTGCACTTCGCGCAGTTTTGCTACCCATTTAGCAGGCTCGAAATACTGCACCTGTGAATCATGCAAACCTGTGGTCACCAATAGGTGGGGATACTCATGGTCGGCAACATTGTCATAGGGCGAGTAGCTGAGCATATAGTCGAAATAGGTCTTGTCGTTTGGATTACCCCATTCATCGTACTCGTTGGTAGTGAGCGGAATCGACTCATCGAGCATAGTCGTCACCACATCCACAAAGGGCACGTGCGCCGCAATGGCAAAGTACTTTTCAGGCGCCATATTGGCAATCGCGCCCATTAACAGCCCACCAGCACTGCCGCCCGAGGCCACCACTTTATTTTTATCGCCATAACCTTGTTCGGTTAAGGCGGTGGTGACATCGATAAAGTCATTAAAGGTATTCTTTTTATTCAGTAACTTGCCCGCATCGTACCAAGGGCGACCTAACATTTCGCTGCCGCGCACATGGGCAATGGCATATACAAAGCCGCGGTCGAGCAGACTGATAACCGACGACGAAAAGTCAGGCTCTACTGTGTAACCATATGAACCATAACCATATTGGTACAGAGGATTGGTGCCGTCTTTGTTGAACTTATCCTTACGATACACCAAAGACACTGGCACCTTAGCGCCATCGCGGGCGGTGACAAATAAACGTTCGGCGCGGTATTGGCTGGCATCGAAGCCGCCGAGCACTTGCTCCTGCTTAAGCAGATCGCGTCTATCGGGATTGCTTAAGTGGTACTCATAAATCGCCTCGGGTGTAGTCAGGCTCGAGTAGAAAATCCGTAACTTATCGCTATCTTGCTGAGCGTTAACATCTAAACCGAGCACATAGGCGGGCTCGTCAAAACTCAGCTCAAAGGGCTTTTGACCATTGAATGGCATCACTTTAATGCGCGTTAGGCCATTTTCACGGGTTTGAATCACCAAATAATCCTTCAGCACCAGCTCGTCTTCGATGCGCGCATTAGGATTATGGGCAACCACTTCCTGCCATTTGGACTTATCGGCGGCATCCTTAATCGCCACTTTCATCAAACGGAAGTTGGTTGCCTGCCAGTTGGTCAGGATGTAGTAGCTGTCGCCCAGCTTAGAGACGCTGTATTCATGGCCTTCTTCCCGCGCCAGCACAGGTTTGAACAGGCTTAGGGGATCGTTAGCATCCAGCACCGACACTTCGCTGGTTGTGGTGCTCTCTTGGAACAGCACAATTTGCGACTCATCTAAACTCTTGCCGAGGGAGATGTAGTAAGCATCATCTTGCTCCTCATACACCAACACATCGCTCGATTGTGGCGTGCCGAGTTCATGGCGATATACGCGGTAACCCAGCAGGGTTTGCAGATCTTTGGCGATATAAAACACATGGCGATTATCATTGCCCCAAACGATGCGTCCCTCTGTGTTTTCAAGCACATCGGTGATCATGGCGCCGGATTCAATATCTTTAAAGTAGATGTTATACACCCGGCGGCTTAACACATCTTCACCGAAGGCCAACATGGTTTCATCCGGGCTGACGCTGACGCCACCTAAACCATAAAACTCATGGCCCTTGGCGCGCTCATTCACGTCCAGCATCATTTGCTCAACCCCGTCACTGCCTTTGCGGGCGATCAGCGGATATTCGCCGCCCTCTTGGTAGCGGCGGTAATAGCTGTGCTGGTGCCATTGGTAAGGCACGCTCGACTCGTCGGCCACTAAGCGCCCAGTCAGTTCGTTAAACAGCCCATCCTGCAATGACTTAAGCGGCTTAAAGTAGGCTTGGGTGTAACGGTTTTCGGCGTTCAGATGTGCCAACACCTTAGGATCTTGGCGTTTATCGTCGCGCATCCAGTAGTAATCGTCGGTGCGCGTGACCCCGTGCAAGGTCATCACATGGGGAATTTTTTCCGCAACGGGCGCAGAGACTTGCCCTTTTGGAGTGGAGCAACCGGGTAATAGCATAGCGAGACCTAAAGTAAGCAGCAGAGTGCGCATTTATACGTCCTTGTGACGTTCATACACCATCGTGGGGCACGACGGCATGCCAATAAGTTGATGTGCCGGATATGATATACCCAAGCTAGCGCTTGTTGCGAGTTTCCTAAAGATGATGCTGGTTTAAGCTTGGCGGCCAGTTGTGCGCTTGCGCAAACATTGCCCAATTTATGGCGCGATTTTATTGCCATTCCAACTAAATAGGCGCAACATAACCGCGTTTTTAGGCCAAGGCCTAACAACAATTCTCAGGGCGGGGTGAAACTCCCCACCGGCGGTAAATAGTGAGGTGAATAAAATTCCCCACACTAAAGCCCGCGAGCGCCCGAACGCAATTTGGGGTCAGCAGATCTGGTGCCCTAGCTTGTCTCGCCATGGTTAATGCCTATCGAGCACTACTATTCCAGAGCCGACGGTAATGGACTGTTTGCCGCAAGCAACAGTACTGAGTCCGGATGGAAGAGAATGTAAGACAACACTTGGATAATTGGCATTTACTTGAGCTAAGTATCCCTGCTGTTAGCCTCATATTTTGCAATCACGTTTTTAAGCCTGCGCTTAAAGCGGGTCGATTGCTACAGCACAATCCCCTTTAGGGTAATGGCTGTATTTCTGCACGCCCTGATTCTGGATATTCCCATGTCGTATTTTTGAAGGATATTAACCATGAATCAGTCTTTACTTGCTCCTTTTGGTACTGCTATCGAACGCGTTGAAGCGGGTCTTGCTGCCCTGCGCCAAGGCCAAGGTGTGTTGGTGGTCGATGACGAAGATCGGGAAAACGAAGGCGACTTAATTTTTGCCGCCGAGTCACTAACCAATGCGCAAATGGCCATGCTCATTCGCGAATGCAGCGGTATCGTGTGTTTGTGTTTACCGGACGAAAAGGTCAAAGCCCTTGAGCTACCACCTATGGTCGAAAACAACTCGAGCCAATATGGCACCGCGTTTACCGTGAGTATCGAGGCCAAAGTGGGCGTCACTACTGGGGTTTCGGCCGCTGACCGTGTCACCACCATTAAAACCGCCATCGCCGACAATGCTAAGCCAAGCGATTTGGCTCGCCCAGGCCATGTGTATCCGCTGCGCGCTCAACCGGGCGGCGTGTTAACTCGTCGTGGCCACACCGAAGGCACTATTGATTTAATGCAACTGGCCGGACTCAAGCCCGCAGGCGTGTTATGTGAAGTCACTAACCCCGACGGTACTATGGCGCGTCTGCCTGAGATTATCGCCTTTGGTGCAGCGCATAAAATGCCTGTACTGACGATTGAAGATATCGTGGTTTACCGTAAGTCGTTATTAGCCAATGTAGGCTAAATTTGGCCCCATAAACAGGATGCAATTTAAAGGACGCGTGCGAAGGCCCGCGTCCTTTTTTATTTAACTTCGATAAAACACTTTGGTTAAGCATCAAATCACGCTAGATATCACAGACAGCAAAACAATTTATCTGCTAGGAGAAAATTTCATCAATAAAAATATAATCTTAGGTGTATATAATAAATAGCTGAATTTCGTGAGCTAGATTAGATATCCATAAACCAAGGGTCGCGAGCGACAGACTTGTATGTTAAATATTCGCACCCAGTGCCTGACCTTCCGCTTTCACCCCATCAAGGAAATTCCTTGATTTTTTATGTCTCAAATCAGGCCAATTGAGGAGTAAGTTTGTATGCCATCCACGCTACAGCATCTCAGCTTGAAACAGAAACTGATTCTGTTTTCGCTGCTACCTTTGCTGATGATGAGTATTTTTGTGCTGTCGCGAATGTATGTACTTGTGAAGGAGTATCGCTTTGCCACTCAAAACCATTTGGCAATACAAACCACCTCAAAAATTAATGAATTACTCTATCAACTTCATAACGAATATGGATTAAGTACCCAATTACTCCCAGCCACTACGCCTCAAGATGAAACTCGTCTATTGCAACAGCAACAACTGACCTCTGATGCACTAGAAGCACTGCTTAAAAGTCCGGCTTTGCTTGCGTTGAATACTGCGTTAAGTGGCCAACTGGCATCGACCCAATTACAGGAAAAACTGACGAGTTTAACGCTGCTAAGTCATAAATTGGCATCGAGCCGCCAAGAAGCTCTCGATCAACACCCATCCGCATTTATCGATTTATATCAACAATTTAATTCTGAATTAATGCAGTTAATCCAACAACTGCAATTACTCACCAATGATATTAATCAATCAAGAGCCTACGCAGATTTACTGAATCTACTGATGGTGCAAGAGTTGGCAGTGAAAGAACGCAGCGCCATCAATCGTATGTTGTTGTCAGAAAGCCTCAGCATTAATGACTACAAAGCCATCAATACCATTATGTATGAATATGGCCAAGCCATCTCCCATGCCAGCAATGCCTCAATATCAGACAGACATTCCCTCATCCGCCAGATACAAGCCTCACCGGAAAGCTTGCGAATACTTAAAATCAGTCAACAAATAGAGCAACAGATCCATATCAGCACGTTAGTACAAAGCATCAACGCCAATCTGGGTTACGATGGGTTAATCGATAGTTTTCAAGATTACTTATTAACGGGTAGCCTGATATCGCTTGAGAAGTTCAATCAATCCTTAGCCACGATTCAGCAAAAACTCGCAGAACTTAACCGCGAAACAATCAACCTGCCTTCACTTGCGCCTGCAGTACAGATTATCGAAGAGAGTATCAACCAGTATCAATTCTGCATGTCCAAGATCTTACAATTAAAAGATCAAAAACTATCGCTCGCTGAAATCACCGCCCTTGCCCACATCAACAATACCGATCTCACTAGCGCCATTGATAAATTATTAATGCCTCCCCACCCAGTGAGCAGCAAACACTGGTGGACATTAACCACAGATAGAATCAATAAGCTGAACGCGCTCAGTAATGAAATCACGCGTACCATGGCTCGCCAGAGTAATGAACAACAACAGCATGCGCTAACCCTATTAGGTATTTATCTGCTCTCCGCCTTATTTACCGCCACCATCACCCTGTGGCTAGGGCGGAAAATCATTCGTAGCTTTATGGATAAAATCACCCAAATTGCTAATGATATGCAGCGAATGGCCACCGACCCTGAGTTGAATATTCATATTGATGTGTCAGGCTCAGATGAACTTGCGCGGATGTCTCGGGCGATGAACCGTATGCTGAGCGAGCGCCAGAAAGCTAATCAAGCGCTTAATCGGGCCGCGGCGGTCTTTAACTATTCGGCCGAAGGCATTATGGTGACGGATGCCGATAACCATATCGAATTAGTTAACCCCGCCTTTAGCCAGATCACAGGCTATAGCTTAGAAGAGGTGAAAGGCCGAAGCCCTTCACTTTTAAGCTCGAAACGCCATCCAAGCCATTTCTATACCGCGATGTGGGAAGCATTAGAAAAAAACGGCAAATGGGAAGGCGAAATCTGGAATAAGCGCAAAGATGGCCAAGTGTATCCCGAGTATCTTGCGATTACAGTGGTGCGTAATGAACGGGGTGAAATAATCCAACATATTGGTTTGTTTATGGATATCAGTAAACGTAAGCAATATGAACAGGATCTGTGGTACCAGGCACATTTCGATACGCTCACCGGATTACCGAATCGCAAACTCTTTAATGAGCGGCTGCAGCATGAAATCCAGCTCGCCCAACATGACTCCCGTAAACTGGCGATTCTGCTGATTGATTTAGACCAATTTAAATATATTAATGACGTACAAGGCCACGCCACAGGCGACTTATTATTACAAGATGTGGCCAAGCGACTGGAAAATATTGCTGGTAAAACCGACTTTGTCGCCCGCATCGGCGGGGACGAATTTGTGCTTATCCTTCCCCGTGTCACCAATGAATTTGCGATCGAGCATATGGCAAGCCATATCATCGAAACCCTGTCGACGCCTTTTAGCTTGAATGAACGGGAAATTCAAATTTCTGCCAGCTTTGGGATTGGAGTTTACCCAGAAGATGGGCTAGATGTCAGCTCGCTGACCCGCAACACCGAAATGGCCATGTATCAGGCAAAAGACGCCGGCCGCAATAACTTCAAATACTTCACCTCAGGAATGAACCAAGCCATGTTTGCCCGTATGGAGCTTGAACAGCGGCTACGCCGTGCCGTGGCACAGAATGAGTTTACGCTGCACTATCAACCGATTGTGGAGATGAAAACGGGTAAAGTCTGCAGTGTTGAAGCGCTGATCCGCTGGCAAGACCCTGATTTAGGCTTAATCCCTCCTGACCAGTTTATTGGCATCGCTGAAGAAACAGGACTTATCGAACCTATGGGGGAATGGGTGCTCAACCAAGCGATGCACGACCTCAGACAATGGCAACAACTTGGCTTACACCTTAACGTGGCTATCAATGTTTCAAGCCGCCAATGTGTAAATGCTCGAGGTTTAGGATTTGATCAAGTGCTGCAAGAATGCTTTAACCGCCACCATATCAACCCAAGAAACGTGCATATTGAGATCACTGAAAGCATGCTGATGGGCGATGCTAGCCATTGCTTAACCACCCTAGAATCCATCCGTCATTTAGGCTCGCAGATTTATATCGACGATTTTGGTACTGGCTATTCATCCTTGAGTTATTTGAAGAAATTCCCTATCTCTGTGATAAAAATCGATCGTAGCTTTGTGGAAAATGCCCTGAGCAATAGCTCAAATACTAATTTAGTGAAAGCCATCGTGATGATGGGGCAAAGCCTTGAAATGGAACTCGTGGCCGAAGGGATTGAAACCGAAGCCCAATGGAATCTACTGCGCGATTTAGGTTGCCACTACGCCCAAGGCTATTTGATCTCTAAGCCCCTGCCATTTGCAGCCATTACGCCGCTGCTAAGCCAAACACTACCGGCATTATTACAGCAGCAAGAACCGCGCGAAAAGTGCGTAAATGCTTAATAGATTGACCCAAACCCTGATTTTTGCCCATAAAAAACAGCCTAGGCTGCTTTTTTATGGGCAAAGATGTTGCGCTTAAGCCTGCGGTTGGCTTTGGGCATTCATAATACTTTCACCGCCCTTTGAGGCTAATTTGGCAAGATCTTTATCAATAAAGAACAACGCTTTGCCATCTTCACCCACTAAACGGATCTTATCGACAATCGACTTAAACAGCTTTTCTTCTTCATGCTGTTCAGCCACATACCATTGCAGAAAATTGAAGGTTGAATAATCTTGATTCGAAAATGCAGTGTGGGCTAACGCGTTAATCTGACGAGTAATTAACTGTTCATGCTCATAGGTCAGCTCGAATAACGCCAGCAGAGAATCGAACTGTGACTGAGGTGCTGCAATGGCGCCCAATAGAGGTAAACCACCGGTTTCACTCACATAGGTGAACAAACGGCGCATATGGCCCATTTCTTCATCTGCATGTTCGCGCATAAATTTTGCTGCGCCTTCAAAGCCTTGATCTTCACACCATGCACTCATTTGCAGGTATAAATTAGAGGAGAAAAACTCCATATTAATTTGTTCATTCAACTTTTCGATCATGGTTGCAGACAGCATAGTTAATCCTCTTGGGCATTCGCACTTAAATCATCGGCTCACATTGTCATAAAGGGCGGCAGCAAAAGCAACAAAATTTACCTTTGTTGACTTAGCTAAGTTAATGATTCATTGATAAAAATGATTTTCATTTGTTCATAGAATCGCGTTTAGTACCGCACGAACGTTACTGCAAACTCAAGTATAAAAAGAGTAAACCTTAGGCAACACTTAAGGAAAACTACCTAACAAATCACATAAACTCCTATGCAGATCATAGCCAAGCAAGCGCAGCGTGGCATAATAGCTCCCATATTTGCTCCAACCCTTTGCCCATAAGGAAGACCCGATGTCCGTGAAAGCCGATCCTTGTTCGCAACCTAGCTTAATGCATCCAGATCAAGCCATTCCCCTTCTGCTTGAGCAGGTTAGCCCAGTGTCAGACACCGAAGTCGTTACACTTCCCCACGCGCTTGGCCGCGTGTTAGCAGAGGATTTGGCCTCGTGTATCGATTTACCCCCCTTTGATAACTCATCAATGGATGGCTACGCTTTTCGCTTTGCCGATTTAAACAGTCAAACCGAGCACACCACATTAACACTGATTGGTAGCTCCTTCGCAGGCCATGGCTTTGAGGGTGAAATTATCCCCAACTCCTGCGTGCGCATTATGACGGGCGCGCCAGTGCCTGCAGGTTATGACACAGTGCAAATGCAGGAAGAGACCCAAGCACAGGGCAATCAAATCCAAATCAATCACCCTAAGGCTAAGGGCGCCAATGTGCGTTGCCGCGGTGAAGAGCTGTTGCAAGGCACCAAAGTGCTGAAAGCGGGCATCGAAATTAAAGCCGCCGAGCTCGGTGTATTAGCCACCATTGGCGTGAGTCAGGTGCGGGTTTACCGCCAACTCAAGGTCGCGTTTTTCTCCACAGGGGATGAGCTGCGCCCCGTGGGCAGCGACTTAGCGCCAGGGCAAATTTACGACTCCAACCGCTATTCAATCCAAGGGTTACTCAACCGCGCCAATGTGGAATGGTTGGATTTAGGAGTTGTCGCTGACGATCCAGAGGCGATTCGCCATGCATTTCGCCATGCTGCGAGCCAAGCGGATATGGTCTTAACCTCGGGCGGCGTATCCGTCGGTGAGGCAGATTTTACGAAGCAGATCCTTGATGAAGAAGGCAAAATCACCTTCTGGAAACTCGCCATCAAACCAGGTAAACCCTTCGCTATGGGACGCATAGGCAAAGCAGTATTCTGTGGTTTACCGGGTAATCCTGTGTCCTCTATGGTGACCTTCTACAAGCTGGTGTGGCCAATTCTAAACAAGATGCAGGGCTTAACCCCAAAAGCGCCACTGATGTTATCGGCTACCCTGACGACACCAGTGCGTAAACAGCCCGGCCGCGTTGAGTATCAGCGCGGTATTTTATCCCGCAATGCACAGGGCGAGCTGGAAGTCGCCATTACAGGCAGTCAAGGGTCGGGTATGTTGACCTCTATGAGTTTGGCTAACTGCTTTGTGTTGTTAGAACAGTTCCAAGGTGACTCGCCAGCGGGCACAAAAGTCACGGTTGAACCCTTTAACAGCGTGCTTTGCTAAGGTCTTTTTATGAATCAACAAGTAGACATCCTTAGCGATAGCGAACTCACCCGCTACAGCCGCCAAATCTCGATCAAGGCGATGGATATCGATGGCCAAGAACGCTTAAAACTCGCCAAAGTGTTGATGATTGGCGCCGGCGGTTTAGGCTGCGCGGCGGGGCAATATTTGACCGTTGCGGGTATTGGCGAGATGACCTTAGTCGATTTCGATACGGTTGAGCTCTCTAACCTACAGCGCCAAGTGCTGCATCAGGATGCCACTATTGGCCAACCTAAAGTCGAGTCGGCCAAGCAGCACCTTAATCAGCTCAATCCTCACGTTAAAATCAATACTATCAATGCGGTATTGGATGACCATGAGATCGATGCCTTAGTCGCCAACCACAGTATCGTGGTCGATTGCACTGATAATGTCAGCGTGCGTGAGCAATTAAATAAGAGCTGTTTTAAGCACAAGATCCCTCTGGTTTCTGCCGCAGCCATCCGCATGGAAGGCATGGTCACCGTATTTGACTATCAAGCGCAAACGCCTTGTTATCATTGCTTTAGTTCACTTTTTGGCGAGCAGCAACTCAGCTGTGTCGAATCCGGTATTCTTGCGCCCGTCGTCGGTATGGTCGGCTGCTTGCAGGCGGTTGAAGCAATCAAAGTCATCACGGGTATGGGCAAAACACTGGCAGGACGAATGCTGATGATCGATGCTATGACCATGGAATTTCGCGAGATGAAATTACCCAAGCACCCTCACTGCAAGATATGTGGTGAGTAGCACATTAACCTTTAATATTCAGCACGCTTTTTACAATTAAGGAATGACAAATCAAATGGATACTGAAAATAGCGTATTTGACCGCCGCACAACCGATGACCCTATTATTGGCGCGGGTGTCTATAACTTAGTGATTGGCTTAACCCTCGTCTGGGGTTTTGCCGTGAACTATATGATGGTCAGCTATATCGACCCCGAAGCGATTGCCAGCGTGAATCCGTGGGTGTTCTTTATCGGTTACTTCGCCTCCTGCTTCTTGGGGATTTATCTGTTCCAATCTTCAACTAATCCCCTCGTCAGCTTTATTGGCTATAACTTTGTAGTCGTGCCCTTCGGCCTGATTATTAATATGGTTGTCAGTCAGTACGATCCCGCATTAGTTACTGAAGCGATTAGAATAACTGGCCTAGTCACGATTGCCATGATGTGTTTGGGCACCCTGTTTCCAGCTTTTTTCCAAAAAATATCTGGGGTACTCACCATCGCATTACTATTGGTGATAGTGGTCGAACTAATTGAAATATTTATCTTTAATACCCATCACGGCATTTTAGATTGGATAGTTGTGCTGATCTTTTGTGGCTATATTGGCTACGATTGGGGCCGCGCGAACCAAATCCCGAAAACCGTCGATAACGCCGTCGATAGCGCCGCCGCTTTGTATATGGATATCATCAATCTATTTCTGCGTATTTTGCGGATTTTAGGACGAAAATAAGTCACTCAATGACAAGGAAAACAGCATGAAACTAACCTCACCACTGTTAATCGGCATCATCATCGGCACCAGCTTAATCGGCTGCGGCGAGAAAACCGAGCCAGCAACAAACGCTCAGGCTGAAACAAAAACGGAAGCGAAAGCACAAATCGCCAACCCGGCATCAGAGTATTGCGCCGCCCTCGGTGGCATATCGGAAATCCAAAGAACCGCAGAGGGGGAACACGGTATGTGTACCTTGCCAAACGGTGAACAGATTGAAGAGTGGGCGCTATTTCGCCGCGACCATCCACAGGAAAAGCCCAGTAATTGAGGCTGAGTAAAAAAGCAGGCGCACTCGGCGCCTGTTGTTTTATGTCCCGCTGACGATCTGATTTCGCCACTGCAAACGTTTAGCCTGCGAATGGAAACTCCAGGCTAACACTCGGGTGATCTTATTACCCTGCTGCATCTCAATGGTTTTAACGGTATCAACACCCAACTTTGCCAATGCTTGATAGCAAGGTTTAAGATTTTCCTGCTTTGACACTAAACTGGTAAACCACAGACACTGCTCGGCAAACGCTTGGCTCTCGCGGATCATTGTGGCTAAAAATTGCCTCTCTCCGCCTTGGCACCAAAGCTCCGCCGCTTGGCCACCAAAGTTTAAGGTTGCGCTGGTCGTTTTAGGCTGTTCACCGCGATTAAGTTGCAGATTACGCACCTTGCGCAGCGAGCCTTCGCTAGCTTCTTTTAACGAGCCATGAAAGGGAGGATTGCACAGAGTTAACTCGAAGCGGTCAGATGCCTGAATGATCCCCTTAAAGACCGCCTTTTCATCCTGCTGTTGCCTTAAGGATAAGTGCCCCTGCAAACTCGGGTTATTGTCGATAATCCGCTGCACATTGGCTAGCGACTCGGCATTGATATCCGAGGCGACAAACTGCCAGCCATACACTTGATGCCCTAGGATGGCATAAACGCCGTTCGCCCCAGTGCCGATATCTAAAGCACTGACTTGTCCAGCACGCTGGACGGGGGCGCCTTCGAACAACAGATCAGCCAAGTAATGTAGATAGTCGACCCGTCCGGGGATTGGTGGGCACAGCGCGCCCTTAGGAATATCCCAAAACGCCAGCCCATAATGATGTTTCAAGAGGGCCGCATTGAGGGTTTTCACCGCCAAAGGATCGGCAAAATCGATAGATAAGGCGCCGTATGGCGTTGGCCGAACAAAGGTTTTTAGCTTAGGGTAACTTGTCATCAACGCCGAAAAGTCATAGCCGTGAGCATGCAAATTACGCGGGTGTAAGGTCTTTCTCTCAACGCCCTGTTTTGGCTTGCTCGTCGCTTTAGCGGGGGCAATATTTGGTTTGGCTGGTTTGGCTGGTTTGGCTGGTTTGGCTGGTTTGGCTGGTTTGGCTGGTTTGGCTGATTTTGCCACAAGTGGCTTAGGCGAGCTTGGTTTGCTGCGTTTTCCTGTGGGTGACATCGCAGGCTTAGCGGCAATTTTAACGACGGGTTTAGACATAATGATGGTTCAACAAGAGCGGGCCAATCCAAAGATCGGCCCTTAGCCTATTGGCTGGATTAATCGTAAAGATAAGAGGTAAACAGTAGATTGACTACTATAGGTTTACCCGCTTCCTTGGTCAGCAGATTATTGACCATATCAAAGCATTCGCGGCGGATTTCCTCACGGCCAGTAAGAGACTTAATTTTTTCTTCGGCTTGGTTACCCAGCACCTCAATAATGGCGGCACGCAACAGTGGATCATGGCGCTCAACGATCACTAAATCATCGGGACTCTTTACCATCAGCTCAACACTGATCTTTACAAACCCGAGCTTTTTGCGGTTTGAAATATAGTTAGTCACAATTTCGGGCTCAAACCCGTAATAGGCGAAATCCCCAGTAGGGGGTGGAGCTTTCTCGTCGGCTGCATATGCGCTAAACACAGCACTGAGCAAGATCAGGCAGGCTGATAATAATTTTTTCATCGCGGTTTACAGCTCCCTAAAAACAATAATGGTCAATGGAAGAAACTTCCCAATCTATCTGGTAGACTGCCGACGTTTGCTTATATTGTAACGAGTATTTAATGAATGTGACCAGCTTAAGCTTTCCCTATGGCGAATCTATTCAATGGTTTTGTGCCGATAATGCCAAAAATCTTCCCGCTTCTCCCCTTAAGGAATGGTTACTGGCGCCAGGAAGCCTGACGCAAAAACTCAAAACCTGCTGCGATAAGTTTGAAGTAAAAATCCTTGGTGAAGGCCAATGTGCCCCGCTCGAAGGGGAATATCCTAAGCAAAACACCGTTTGGGTGCGCGAAGTGTTACTCTGCCTCGATTCTGTACCTTGGGTATTTGCCAGAACCTTGATCCCTCAGTCTTTGTTATCGACACGCCAAGCCGATTTTTTAGGCCTAGGTACACGCCCACTCGGCGAATTATTATTTAGCCAAGATAGCTTCATTCCTGGTCGCATTGAAATCGCCCAATTTGACACCGATAGCCGCCTTGCCCAACTGGCACAGAGTTTAGCGCAAAACGTCGAGCATGAACTTTGGGGCCGACGCCGATATTTTCACCATGACGAAGAGGAAATGTTTGTCAGTGAAATGTTCCTTCCGGCCGCTGTACAAGCGATGGCGAGGCTACAACCCTAGCTCTCTTAAGCTAAAACAAAAATGCCTCTATATCAGAGGCATTTTTCGTTAGAACAATCCCTTCTTATTGGCGCTGGCGGCGCCATGCAAAACCACCGAGCAACATCAGGCTTAGCCAACCTAGACTGCCACCACCAGAGCTTTCTTGATCACTTGGTGTAATGGGAACTGGATCGGCATTCGCATTGGCTAAACGAATTACCGCGGTGCGGTTATCGCTGGCCTGAGATACCACTTGCATCGTCAACCCTAGTTGTTGCAGTTGCATGCCAGACTGAGGTTGTAGTGGTGCGCTGTAATCCAAACTATCATCAAAAAGACTGACCGCATCGAGGTTATTGTCCCCAGAGTAAGCTGTTTGTTTTACCATGCTAAAAGCCGCATCACGGATTTGTTCATCGGTAGAAAGAGTGCCAATCATATTCTGGTCAGCATCAATCACACCTATCAAGCTACGGCCGGGATGATCCGATACATTGTTATCGCTGTAACTGGCATTCTCTAGCCATAGCAGTACACCAGGATCAAACCCTTTACTCTTTAAGCCCGCATCGACACCATTATGGCTACGTAATTGAATAAGGTAACGGGATGCGGCGCCAGGGCGAGTACTGGTAATGCGGCTGTAACCCACAAGAGCCGCTTTACCAGCCACCTCAGCATTATCGGCATACCGCTCAGTTACGCCCTGTTTAATGCTGATATTGTCGATAGTAATCCCCGACTCAATTGCCGCCTCATCGGTCACATAGGTAAATTCAATGGTGACACTCTTACCTGCATAGGCTGACAAATCATATTCCAAGGCAACCCAAGCATCGCTGCCCACTGCGGTAGAGATGTCTGATGACTTACCAGTGATAATATGTCGGGCATTGTTAATGGCGTTGATCGACTTAGTGTAATTACCCGCAATCGCCGTACCATTAACCTTAACTTGCATATAGTCATAGTCAGTCTCAATTGCCCAACTCGCCTGCAAAGAGAGTGTGAGTTTTTCGCTGGTGCTAGGCAAGGTTGTGGTAAAGCTCATACTGTTTGTCAGCATGTTACCTTGACCAGAGTAGTACTGGTAACTCCCTTGATAAGGTGCTTTAAAGGCAATTTGTGCCGCTGGAAGCGGTATCGATATTTGATTCACGGCATCTTGGTTTATCGCCTGATTAAGCGTGATTTCCATACCCGATTTAGGAATACTGTCTAAACTAATCTCGCGCTCGTTAAGCCACTTTCCTTTATATTTTGTCTGTAAATACGAACGTGCGTAGGGGCTAAAACCACTCGGCTGCGCACCAGGAATAACCCCAGTCCAACTGCCTCCCGACATTAAAGACCAATAACCAACAGGTGAACCATCTTTGTTAGCGTTGTCTGTAGTGTCGTACTCATCGGGCAGCCCAAGATCATGCCCAAATTCATGGGTACAGACCCCAGTCGCAGCATCGATCGGTTGGATAGTGTAACCAAAGAGTTTTTTGCTCGAGCCCGGTAAAGTGTAACCTTGAGTACCTTGATCCACGTAATAACGGTGCGACCAAATAGCGTTGTCCCCTAATTTACCGCCCCCTGTTTCTTCCCCAATACTCGAGTGGAAAATCATCACATGGTCAATAATACCATCGGGCTCGTTTAGATTGCCGTTATCATTTAAATCATATGGATCTTCAATATCATAGGTTGCAAGCTCTGCAGCTGACATATTCGCTACTGCTAGCGATACTGCTTCTTTAACCAGTTCAGTCACATTAACATCGTTGCCAGTGTCAGCATCATTAGCGCCATAATAATCAGCATTTTGGCTAGCGGTATACCAACCTTTAACGTCACCACTAAAGAAGAAGGTTTTGCCCGAAACAGCTTGGTAATACTGATAGGCCGAATCTAAAGTTTGCCCCTGCGGGCCACTAAAACCAGCCGTAGAGAAGAGTAAATTCTTGTAGTGAGAAGCAGGATAACTCGAGTAATACATGTCGGTATCACTCGCTGTTAAGCCATTGTTATTATATTTTAAATCTGGAAAATCAATCAGCACGGTTAATACCTTAACCGTTTTAGTCACATCTGCATCCGCTAAAACACGCTGTGCGGGTGCACGCATCACCGCTGATGTTTTGGCTTTTTGCAGGCGTTCATGCTCAGCCTCAATCACCATTCTAGGCTCTTTAGGCTGTGCGAAACTTGCGCGAGCAATAAAGGCTTCAACGGCCGCTTGCTTAACGCTATCGCTGGCATCCTCTGAGACTTCACCCCGCTTAATCAGCCAATAGAGGATCCGCTCTTTATTAATGACTCCTGCATCCGCTGGCGTGTGATTGGGCGCAGCAATACTCGCGCCACTCAGCAAGGCCAACATCAATCCAAACGCTGTGATACTCTTTGTACTTCGCATTACCGTCTTCCTTCCGTCACAATCTGCGCTGTTATAGCCAAGCTATTTTTTAAGGCTAGTGCCTATTTGCTCTATGGCAAGTTTGTTTATTGGTTGTCTTCCCTCATCGGAAAGCCAACTTCAATGGGATGTGAAAACATATCAGGACACCAAGAGTGTAACAACTTGATACAGATTGGAAGGTGATGGTTTTTATACTTTTGTCAGCGTTGGTTCAGCAAGCATCCTCAACAGCGATTTTTTGCCATAAAAAAACCGCATTAACGATGTAATGCGGTTTTTGATAACTTGGTGCAATACGCTTACCCAGCAGTTTTCATATAGTTTGATACTCCATCGAGGAACATTTGTACCGATATCATTACCAGCACCATCCCCATCAAACGTTCAACAGCCGTTAACCCTTTTTCACCCAACATACGGGTAAAGAGTTTATAAAACATTAAGATAACCGCACTCGCGCCCCAAGCTGATACGAGAGCAATAGTCCAATCCCCCATACGTGAGCTATCGGTATGCGCTAGTAAAATGAGCGCGGCAAGAATAGATGGTCCCGCCATTAATGGTATCGCCATCGGCACGATAAATGGCTCCTCCCCTGCGGCAAGGCCAACCACACCACCCGGCTGGGGGAAAATCATCCGAATCGCGATCAGAAACAAAATAATCCCACCGGCAATACTGACCGATTCAGATCGCAGATTTAGGAAACTTAAGATGGCTTCGCCGGCATACAAGAAGGCCAACATGATCACTAATGCAAAAATGAGTTCACGAATCAAAACCCTACGACGTTTTTTAGGATCAATATGCCGTAAAATCGACGCGAATATCGGTAAATTACCGAGGGGGTCCATGATGAGAAACAACATTACCGCAGCAGAAAATATATCCATTTAACTTTATCAACGTCTAAGCCAACATGAGCACATATTGTATAACTTTTTCGCGTTACAGATGTGAAAAATTATCTAGAAAATTCCTTAAGATGGATTATGAGTGCCGTTTTATGATCCTCTAGCGGTTTTTACCTATCATCCATAAGCCATTGAGTCGTTGATTCATTTTTACTACAAGCCACAGCACAACATCTCGCTTGAGTAAATTGCCTGTAAGTCGCTGCTCATTTAAATTACAACTGGTATACTACAGCGTTTTTTCAGCCAATTTTCGTGGAATCCATGCTCTATCTTCTTGCTAGTTGTCTCGCACTCTTAATCGGGCCACTGTTTTACCGCTACTTTGCATCAGGCAGCGGATTGCAGAAGGGACTTGATGGCTTTATTTTCGTCTCCTTAGGCGGATTAGTGCTGATCCATATTCTACCTGAACTTCTCGAGCATGGCGGCCTGCTGGCCATCGTCTTTGTAGTACTCGGCCTGTGGGGGCCCACAGCCAGTGAACGCTTGTTCCACCGCTACTCTGAAATTACGCATAATTTTGCCCTTTTTCTTGGCATTAGTGGCTTATTGCTGCACACCATCACAGATGGGAGCGCTATGGTATTAGCCCAAAATGAGGGCAACTCCATTTTGTTAGCCTTGGGCGTTATACTCCATCGTCTCCCTGTTGGTTTTGCTATTTGGTGGATACTAAAACCTCATCTTGGTGCCCGTTGGACGCTGGTTATTTTTGGCGCCATTATGCTATTCACGAGTATTGGCTATTTTGCTAGCGAACAGCTTTTATCACACATGAGCATAGATAAAACTGTTTATTTACAAGCTTTTGTGACAGGATCGATTCTGCATGTGGTGTTACATCAGCCACATGGTCAACAGGAAACAGATAAACAAGGCCAGTATGAATATCAGGCGGGTATCGGCAGTTTGCTCGGTATTGGTTTATTAATGATGCTGTTATTGATGGATTCTGGCGGTCACGAACATGCCCATCACGACCACAGTACAGAGCAGCTAACAACATGGCTAATGACCATAGCGCCAGTGCTATTACTCAGTTACGCCGTAGCAGCACTAAGGTTCCAGCTTGGTTTAACACCACAGGACAATAGCCTCGCCCGTCGTTGGTTCCAACGTTTAGCGGGCCCAGAAGCCCTCGTACTGACGGCGCTATTGCTTGGCCCTTGGTTAGCGCTGTTTCAACTCGTAGTCGTCTTGATCATGAGTGCCTATTTAGCCTATGCGCGGGTCGATATTACCGATCCCCATACTAAATTACCAAGCCAAGCCCTGCGTTTTGGTTTCGCCCATTTGGTTGATCGCAGCGCACCTTGGGTGCTCCTCAGTTTAGTATTAGTTAACTTGATTGGTCACCCTTCGGTACCGCTAAGTAATCCTATATTGCAGATTACCGTGCTATTGCTGGTATTTTTACCAATGCGCTTCTGCAATTTAGGCGCGGCCGTATTGTCAATCGCCTTAGCCTATAGCGGCTGGAGTCCGCTGGCCATCGTATTGCCTTTGATTGCCGCTCCGGTGTTGAATATCGCTCAGCTAAAACTTATGGGCTGGTCGCAACGGGGGATTTTGCTGGCAATTATTGCCATAGCCCTCGTTGCTGCCCTTAAGTTGCCCATGTGGTTCTCGTTGTTCACTCTACCAGAAGCCATTAACCTCACGGCACTGCTGATCTTATCAGCCTTATTTGCAGCCAGCTTACTGCGCCTCGGGCCTCGTAAATTCTTGCGCCGCTTAATGATGTTAAAACCTGTGGCCCACGGCCATAAACACCGCCATGATCATGCGCACGCGCATGCTAAAACAGCCGAAACATCACATGTGCACGGGCATGGCCACTCTCATTCACACGGTCAGACTAGCGGCCACAGCCATCCCCATAGCGATAAGCACCAGCACTAACACTGTTCATTTGCCGACAGACAGGCTAAGTTAACCCCATCTTTGGATAAACTTAGCCTGTTATGTGCATACTTTTCGTCGCCCTTAATACTCATCCCCAGTATCCACTGATTATTTGTGCGAATCGGGATGAGTTTCACCACAGGCCCACTGCACCTGCACAGTTTTGGCCGCCTAAGCAGAATATGCTCGCGGGCAAAGATTTACAGGCGGGCGGCACTTGGTTTGGGGTGAATAAGCAGGGACAAATTGCCGGAGTCACTAACCTCAGGGTGGCTCAAAAATCCCAAGAGCCGATGCGCAGCCGCGGCGAACTTGTCATTCAGGCATTAAGTTCGGGCTCGCTGATCTGCCCTAACTGGCTTGTGGAACACGCTGAAAATTATCAACCCTTCAATCTCGTGTTTGGCCAAGGGACTCATCTCTACTGTTTTAATAGTCTTAAGCAAGAAACGGTAAAACTCACGGCAGGATTCCATGCAATAAGCAACGGCGCGCTCGATGATATTTGGCCGAAAATGGCTAAAGGTCAGCGCTCGCTCGAGGCCCTTATTCAACAATCGGGACCGCTTGAGCTAGAGTCACTTATACGGTTGATGCAGGATGATTCTCGGCCACAGGATCACGAGCTACCCGACACTGGCGTCGGGCTAGAGTGGGAACGCCGACTCGCGGCGATTTATATTTGCCACCCCGACTATGGCACTCGTTCCACCAGCATTTTGCTACAAAATGCCCAAGGGGAAGTTCAGTTCACTGAGGTGAGATACGATGGCAAGGGACGACGTTTGGGACAACAGGATTTTCACTTCACCCTACCGTCCCAATTACCGCAACAGCCCGACTGCTTAGCCGATTTTTAGTATATCAGTCAGAGCTGTGATCCATAGTGATCACCCAACGGTCATCAATTTTTTCCACCAGCAAGGTAAATACGCCTGTCGGGCTATCCTTTTGCCGCTTTAAATCCCAGCGACCCACCACCATTGCGGCGTAGTTACTGAGCATTTTGATTTCTTTGATGGTGAACTTCAGCTCTCCTAGTGCCTCTTTATCGGGATAATTTTTCTTATAGGCTGCAAGCGTTTCTTCCCAGCCGTAACGAAACTTACCGTTTGAGACAAATCTAAGCTGCTCACTCTGCCAATAACCCTGCATGTAAGCATCAAGGTCACCGCGATTCCACGCATCTTCCTGACCTTTTAACATTTGGGTAATCTCATCAGTTGGCACCGCACTTACCTGCCCAACAAATAGCAGCAAAAGCGCCGCGAGAGACTGCAAAATGGGTTTTCTTATCAATCCTTGTCGCAACATAGTACCGCTCCCTCACAATCAGGTTAGACTGTATTATCAGTATTTCGGCCCAGACTATCTTGTCTAAGTCGATTTATAATTAAAAAAAGCTAATGATATTATTCATTTTTCGACTCTGGGCACCACACTATGTTTACACATTTATGCCGCTGGCTACTCAAGATTTCAGGCTGGCAAATCCAAGGGGAACTCCCCAATCAAGCCAAATACATTGTCATTGTCGCACCACACACCAGTAACTGGGACTTTATTATTGGGGTACTCGCCCGCGGTGCATTGGCTACGCGCATCCACTTCCTTGGTAAGCATCAATTATTTATTCCACCTTGGGGTTGGTTCTTCCGAGCGATTGGTGGTAGCCCAGTTGATAGGCGTAAAAACAATAACTTAGTCGATTCTGCGGTGCAACTGTTTGCCACCCAGTCCGAATACAAACTGGCACTCGCCCCCGAAGGAACGCGCAGCCCTGTTACCCGTTGGAAATGCGGCTTCTACCATATCGCGACCAAAGCGCAGGTCGCTATTGTCCCTGTAGGCTTAGATTTTGCGCGTAAAGCCGTGGTGATCCGTTCACCACTGCAACCCACGGATATAGAGCAAGATATGGCTGAGATTTTATGCTTTTACCGCAGCATTAAGGGACGTCATCCTAAGGTCATCCCTGATTATTCACCCGATAACAAACGCTAATTCTCTCATCTAACTCGGAGCAAAACATGCAGACCGAAACTTGGTTACTCTATCTTTTTGCGATTGTTTTGATTGGTATTTCTCCTGGGCCTATTGCAATGTTGTCTATGTCCCACGGTATTCATTTCGGTAAAAAACGCAGCATAGCCACAGGGCTTGGTAGTGTGTGCGCCGCACTGGTATTAATGGTGGCCTCGGCGGCAGGTTTAGGGGCACTGATCAGCGCCTCGGAATACGGCTTTACCATACTCAAGTGGTGTGGTGGCGCCTATCTGGTGTTTTTGGGTATCAAATTATTGCTCACAAAACAGCACGTTCAGCCATTGGAAGTGGCAAAAAAAGAAGGAAATGGTCAGCCTAAACAACTCTTTAAACAGGCATTTTTAGTAGGGATCAGCAATCCTAAAGACCTACTGTTTTTTGCGGCGTTATTTCCACAATTTATCGATTTAACCGCACCACAATTACCGCAATTGGCGATTCTTGCCCTCACTTGGGCGCTGGTCGACTTTAGCTTTGTAATGATCTACGCCTCGATGGCCAATGTGCTGGCACCTAGCCTTAAGGCCAGCAACAAATTGCATTGGTTTGACCGAACCAGCGGCGGCGTATTTCTTACCCTCGCCGCGATTCTCGTCAGTCGAGACTAACCCTCGACCTTCACCGATTTTAGACTGCGGATATCGTTACCCGTCGGCGCTTGGAAGGCCTGCAAACCAAACTCAGGCAACACGGCAAAGATATGGTCGAAGATATCCGCTTGTATCGCCTCATAAAAAGCCCAGCGGGTATCATTGGTAAAGATATAAACCTCAATCGGTAAGCCTTCGGTGGTCGGTGCCAATTGGCGCACCATCAGGGTCATATCCTTATGCACTTTATCGTGACGTTGCAGGTATTCCTGCAAATAAGCGCGGAAAGTCCCCACGTTGGTCAAATGGCGACCATTGACCATCATATCCAGATCCGACACTTTAGCATTCGACGCTTGGATCTCGCTGATCTTGGCGGGGAAATACTCTTTCAAACAATTGATTTTACTCAGGCGATTTCGATCTTCCTCAGTTAAAAACTTAATACTGTTGATATCGATATTAACCGCGCGTTTGATCCGACGACCACCGGATTCCGACATACCACGCCAGTTACGGAACGCATCCGAGACTAACGCATAGGCGGGGATCATGGTGATGGTCTTATCCCAGTTACGTACTTTAACTGTAGTTAAGGACACCTCCTCCACCGCGCCATCGGCGCCGTACTTATCCATTTGGATCCAGTCGCCCTTGCTTACCATGCGGTTGGCTGCGAGCTGAATCCCTGCGACAAAGCCTAAAATCGTGTCGCGGAACACTAACATTACAAAACCCGTCGCTACACCTAAGCCGCTGAGGAAGTACACAGGAGACTGATCGGCGAGCACAGAAAGGGACACGATAAGGCCGACAAAGAATAGGAACAACTTAAACAACTGCACAAAGCTTTTAACCGGTAGTCGGCGGCTAACCAGATTGATGTCAGAGATTTCATTAACCGCATCCAGCCCCGCGTAGATAGCGCGGATCATCAATACCACCAGCCAGATACTCAGTAGACGATCAACTAAGCCGCTAAGTACCGGATGCTCTGTTAAGGTTATAGGCACCAGCAGATTGAGCACGATAGCGGGCACTAACATCGCCAGCTTTTCGAGCACTTTATAGCGCATAAACACATCGTCCCACGTCACTCTAGATCGCAGAATCACCATGTTAACCGCGCGGATCACCCCACGGCGCATAATAAAATAGGCAATGGCCGCGACTAACACGCAAGCAAGCAGCATAATGCTGGTTGATATTCCGTCGGATGGTTGACTGTCAATTCCCAAACCCGTTAACCATGCCGAAATTTCGAGCCTTATTTCCTGATCCACAATTCACTCCAATTTAGGCGCTAGCGCAACAAAGTCATACAAAGGAAACAACTGGGTTACCCTCAGTTAAATATCCCTTTAAAAACACTCACCATAAGATACAAAAATTTTACAACCAATTATTTTAAAAGAGATTTTAGCATTTTGAATTGACCACACACAAAAGGAAATGAACAATAATCCACCTGCTACCAAGGAAGCCATCCCATGTATCGTCATTTAGCTAAATTCGCCTATCTTAGCATTGGGCTACTGAGCCTATGCCAACCGCTACAGGCAACGGAATATAACACTTCAAATCATCTGATGATGCCAGATAAATCAGTTGAGAGAACCACCACTCCCTATGTAGCGCTCATGCTCGATTACGTTCCCGCAGAAGATAATCTCTACGGAATCACCCTTGCGCCCTATCATTTCGATGATGATTATCAGCGATGGGGTTATTACCTTGGTTATGCCCGCAGTCGTGAAACCGATATTGAGGTGCCAGAACCCGCACTATCACATCGACAAGAAAGCCTCTGGCGCTTAGGTTTAAGCTACAGTTTAACCAATGACTTTAGCATTTATGCGGGCGGCAGCCTCTATATCAGCACCACAGCTTATACCAACAATATTTCACCCCGCATTGTCGATGGCAAACCCTCGTGGGAAGAAGATAAGTCCAAACATTGGGGTGCCGAAGCAGGCCTAAGATATCGCCTAACAGAGCATGTCATGCTGAGTGCAGGTTATAACTCCAGCACTGAATCGACCATTTTGAGCATAGGGTATGCGGGTTAAACCGAAAGAGTCCGAAGTTATTGTGCGAGCTCTGCTCTAGCCTTAGCAAGCTCAGATTCAACTTCTGCAATCTTTTGGCGTTTTTTATTGATTTTATCCATAGGCTTACCATCGGCAATCGCTTCGGTAAGCTCATGCTGGCGCTCGGCTAATTTAGCCTCTAAGACCTCAATTTTAGCTAAACGCTCGGCAGTTAAGCTGTCATCGTCACAATGGTTTACAACCTCACTATAGGCCTTTTCTAGCCCTGCCACTTTGTGCTGATGACCAGCAGCCTTAGCCTCAGTGAGTTCAGCACTTATAGCCGCTAATTTTGCAGCACAGCCCGTTTTAGGAGGCTCATCTGCCCAGGTTACAGCACTGAAAATCAAGCCGATAACGAGTCCATAAGTACAATGTTTACCTTGCATTTTACTCTCCTCTACAGACGTTTATAGACAATCCGACTCTATGACAACGCCCTGATACTTTTTATCCCTAAGCGCATACCTTAAACTCAGCCTGCCCTCTCTTACGGCTAAATCCGCTTTATTCATCAAAACGCGACTTAGACAGTGACGAATATGCTGCAAATTGTTTATGTTAGGGCAGAATGTTGACTCAGATGGATACCGGAGCCAGAAAATCAATGCAAACCTTATTTCGCCTTAGCGCACTTAGTTCACTCTTATTGCTCTCATCCTCAGTGATGGCAGCCGATGTGGCCACCATTACCCTTGAGAATGGCGCTCAGGTCAGACTAAAAGACGACTTTACCTGGGAATATATCATCACAGAGACCAAAGCCGCTAAATCGCCAGCTGTTGCTACAGTTGCGGCCCCAAGTTCTACTGTAACAACAGCCGTAGCCGCAGCGGCAGTAGCCAGCAGCACATCCGCCGTTGAAGCAACCCAACCTGTCACTACCTTGACCGCCAATGCCATCGCCAGACCCGAGATCTTAGGCTCTACTGCCAAAGACGGCATTAAAGTCACCTTCAGCGAGAGCCAATGGAAGCAGGATAAACTCGGCTTGACCTTTGAGCTTGCCAGCACCAGCGGCGAGCACGTGACTTTAGTTGAGGTCGAAGCCAGCTTCTTTGCCGACGATGGCACCTTGCTCAAAACCGAAAAACTGGAAGTCTGGGAAGCGATTTTCCGCATGCCAGAAACCTACCTACGTAAGGGCGAGCAACGTAAGAGCCCTGTGATTTGGGTTGAAGGCGTTGACAAAAACCGTTGGCAGAAACAATTGCTCAATCTCAAAATCACCGAAATCAATTCTCGTTGATCCTTAAGCAAGATAGGGAATTGGGTGCTAACATCCAATTCCTGAAATCTTCGCCTATTGTTATTGCCTTACTCTGCGCCATATAGGCTAGAATGCCCAAATCTTCGACACTGTTTATTTTTAGAGCCAGCCACTAATGCCAAATCACTTTTCTAGGTTATCTGTAGCCATATTACTGGCAGGCTTAAGTGGGCAAAGTCTGGCAGATACTGTGTTACTGAGAAATGGCGATAAAATCACTGGCGAAATTAAAAGCTTTGACGAAGCACACTTAGTTATCAAACCCAGTTATTCCCCCAAAATATCCATAGAGCGTAGCGCGATTAAAAGCTTTGAAACCACCCAAAATCAGCATTGGAGCATCAACCGTACGCTACAAGATGTGAGCATAAAATCCTCCGAACTCGATGGGTTTGTTCAGGTTAACAATAAACAAATTCCCATTAGTGAGCTGGTGTATTCAGACCGAAAAAGTGACTCAGAGTGGCGCTATAGTGGCAGTGTTGAGGCCGCACTCGATGTCACCAGCCACAGCAAAAATACCCAAAAACTCCATGCAAAAAGTGATATCACAGCCGAAACCTTGCAATGGCGCCATAACCTGAAAAGTGAAGTGCGCTATGAAACCGAAGGTAACGCCACCAAACGTAATACGATTGAAGGCCACTACAGCCTTGACTACCTCATCAGTGAACATTGGTTATTGCGGCAAGAAGATTATTTTCAAGAAGATAGACTCGACTTCCCAATTAGCAACTATTACGCCGCGATTGGTCCGGGTTATCGGTTTTGGGGAATAGGACGAGATAAACTGGACTTTGTTGTTACGTACAACCATTTTTGGTTGGATACCCAAATATTTACCTATCAACTCAACGCTTGGGCATCCACGCTCAACTATAAACAATATTGGTTTGATGGCGTATTGGAGACCTATGCCGATCTCCAAATCGCCTTTCCTGACACACCAACCATTGATTATATTTCGGACTCAACATTTGGGCTTAAGTATCTACTGACTCAGCAAATTTACCTCTCATTCAAATATGATATCAATGAGACTAAAACCTCGATACGCCATGTTCGGGATGTCAGTTATAACCTAGGGCTTGGTGTTAATTTTTAATCATTTAGCTGTTTTGACCGTACAGGTCATTTCTGGCGCTTCATATCCCCAGACAATTTTGGCTTCGCCATGGTGTTCCCATAGGCTTTCGTTGCGCCCCTGATACTTAGCGCCACTGCCACTTGGCTGAACAAACATCAAGGAAGTTTGATCGCCATACTCTGCAATTAAGGTGGCGGGTTCAGTATTAAAGTAACTGACCACGACTTCATTGGCAGGGTTGCCATCGCAGGCATAAAATACTGGGCCAGTCATCTCAACGAGGCGATATTGCGCCTGTAACTCTGCAATCCGTGTTTGGTAACTCGATTCAATACACGCATGTTTATCATCGCTTTTCCAACATTCGTTGCGACCTTTTACCCAACCCCGTTGCAGCGCTTTTAACGTTGGAGGCTGTTCATTTTTAGCTTTTGCGGTGGCCTTAGCATAGACCTCGGCCAATTGTTTATCTAACTTAGTTAAGCCCGCATCCTTACACACCATATCTTCGATACTGTCCGGCTGTACTTTACTACAGTCAAAGGAAGGCTTTTCAGCCGCAATAGCAGGCATACTCAAAGCGATGGCTAAAAACCCCGCTATTCCTGCGATTTGCATATTGATTATCTTAGTTAACCTCATACTCTTGAGTCCCTTATATCAACGACCAATCACTATTCATTGCCATAGCTAACGCCATCTCAGCTTAACCTAAGCTGACTTAAGCAAAATACGCTTATCAAACTGGCAAAAAACAGCACTACTCCACAAATAACCACTCAATGCCTGTTCCGCAATCAAGCAGTGTTTAACAAACTCGACTAAGTGTAGTGCAGCCTGATGGGTTATCCCAAAAGTGTCCACTGAACGGACACATTGAGACTGAACGCGCGGACACATTTAGGCTCGCCAGGCGGACACTTTCTACATGTGAATGATAAATAAAGAATATTTTATTGGCATGGACTCTGCTTATACAGGTGAGTTAATCACAAACACTTATTCATACAAGGAAGCATTATGAACACACGCACTAAAGTATTTGGCGGCTTATTGATCCTCGTACTTATCCCCTGTGGAATTTGGGCTACACAGCAGACAAGCACTCAGTCATCGACCGAAACCAATATTTCAATCAATAGCAGTAATTATCCTGACTTTTCGTGGATTTATGTACGCCAAGATGGTGAGCTCACGATAGGCGCGGGTGAAAGCCAAGATTGGAACACACTCAAACAACAATGCAATGCTTACCAAACGGATTACCTGTGGGTTAAGACTGGCGGAAACCGCTATGTGATTACCGATCCAGCCCTTGTAAATCAAGTGAAAGAGGCCGTGCGCCCAATGCAGATCCAAGGCGAAAAAATGCAGCGTCTAGGCGAGCAAATGCAAGTAAAGGGTGATGCTATCAGTGCCGAAACCAACAACCTCTTAGTCAATCTCGCCTCAGGTGAAAAAGATGCTGAGAGTAACGCGCAAATTGAAAGCCTAGGCGCATCGATGGAAGTGATGGGCAAAGAGATGGAGCAACTCGGCGATGAACACCAAAAGCTAGTTAATATAGCCGAAAAGCAGGTTTACGAACTGGCGCAAAACGCGATTAAAAATGGCACCGCCGTATTGGCACCTTAAGCCATTTTTAGCACGAAAAGGTAAATTATCGGTTATTCCAGTTATAGAGATTGAATTTCCTAGTGAAATTGACTATTTTCACGCCGCTTTGTTATTTCACTAGGAAAAGGATCAACATGGAACAAGTGGTTAGTGCAGGGAACGACAACCCTATTCAAATGACCGATACCGTCTATTCGAAGGAAAAGTCACTCTTTACAATTTTAGCGATTATTTCAGGACTGATTTGGGCCGTGCTTATCATAGCCACTAAAGGTCTCGCCCTGATTTATGTGCTGATGTTTTTTATTATCTACCTCTTCACCCACTCGGCGTTTATCAGCTACTTAAAGGGAACGGCGGTTGAGATTAGCCCTGAGCAGTTCCCCGATTTACACAAGCAATACCTCGCCTGCTGTGAGCGTTTAGAGATTAAAGAACCACCGCGCGCCTATCTGTTAGCCGCCGATGGTATGTTAAACGCCCTCGCAACCCGCTTTTTGCGCCGCAACTACATAGTGCTGTTCTCATCAATAGTGGATGCACTTGAGTCGGATAAAGACGCAATTAACTTTTATATCGGTCATGAGCTTGGCCATATTCGCCGTAACCATATTGGCAAAGAACCGCTGTTAGTGTTTGCCACTTGGCTGCCATTGATCGGCGCCGCCTATGCTCGCGCATGTGAATATACCTGTGATTTACACGGCTTGCGCTGCTGCAATAGCTTACGTTCAGCCACCAATGCGGTCGCCGTACTTGCCGCCGGGGTTGAGCAGTGGAAACGGATGAATGTCGATCAATATATTCGCCAAACCCAAGAGTCGAGCGGCTTTTGGATGTCTTTCCATGAGATCAATAGCAGCTATCCTTGGCTGACTAAACGCATGGCAAGAGTACAAGCAACCGCACAAGGCAAAGTGTATACGGCGCCTTCTCGCAGTGTATTTGCCTATCTCTTTAGTTTGTTTATGCCACGTATGGGCACAGCAGGCGGCGGGATTATCATCCTTGCGGCGATTATCGGTGTGGCAGCAGCGGTCGCGATTCCCGCCTATAAGGAATACCAAGAAAAAATGGGCGCAGAAGTAAGTTATGAGGCGCCAACTGATCAAACTCCGGCTTTAACTTTGACCGTTCCCGATACCGATGCTGCGGTTAAACATATAGATCAATTACATCAGTCATTAACGCCCATTACAGATACTTTAACGGCCTACTACCAAGCCCACAAAGCTTGGCCGACAGAATTGGAAGTCCTTGGGCTCACGGATGCACAACTGGCCACCTTTAATCTCTACACCGATGGCATAGTCGGGTTTGTTGGCGGTGAAACCCTAGGGGATTATCAAGACTATGAGGTGTACCTATCGCCACAAGTCGACGAGCAGGATAATGTGACTTGGGTATGTAGCAGTAATGGCATTCCCGACGAATATCTGCCTGCCGACTGCCAAGGCTAAAAACCAAAAGCGCTGCTAATGCAGCGCTTTTTACTATGTTGTGATTATTTTATTTAAAAAACCAATCAAGCCACACTGAATGCAGTAAGACTAGCGCTGGATCAGATAACGAATCGTTGGTCCGTTCTGCTCAATTTCCAGCACTTTATAGCCATGATTCTTGGCATCGAGTGGAATATTATTGATTGACTGCGGGCAGTCACTAATCACTTCTAATATCTCTCCCGGTTTCAGTGTCGGCATGGCCTCAAGGGTGGCCACAGCAGGATAAGGGCAAGGCTCGCCTACCATATCGAGTTGATAATCTGGAATATATTGACTCATTACGCCGCCTCCGCAATCAATTGTTCATCTCGCTTCGCCTTGCGAGCAAAGAAACGTTTTTCCCACAGCAACATGGCCGCAAACGACAATGCCAACAGTAGATAGGTCACTAATAAGCCACCCTTATCGCCAAAGCTTGAAAGCAAGTTAACCTTGTCCCAACTTGTGGCTAATGGCTGGGCTAAATCATCCCAGTAATAGGCCAGCAGGGTTGAACCCAGCACGTTGCCTAAACCAACCCACCAGAAATGCACTTGGCCTTCGACGGCGCGATACATCCACCCCGTCTCACAACCACCTGCCAGCACAATGCCAAAGCCAAACAGCAGGCCACCAATCACCGCATTCGGGCCAGCCCACATAATTTTTGGCGGCACGCCTAATTGCACATAGCTATAAATCCCGATGGCACTTACCGCCATACCGAGAATAATCGCCTTAGCCATATGGGTGCGTCCGGTGATCCACATATCGCGAAATGCCGAGGTGAAGCAGATTTGCGCCCGTTCAATCAACAAGCCAAAACCCACACCGCAGAGCATGGCGATACCCAGTTTAGGCGCATTGAACATAGTCAATAATCCCCAGCCGATAATGGCTGCGAACACTAACATACCGATGCGAAAACGCCGTCTGGCTTGGTTTTCATCCTGTTTGACCGAAGACGCCTTATCGACTTTCTTCAATTTCACTGGAATACGGAACATGGGTAGCAGCGTAAAGCGCGCACCAAAGTAAGAGCCCGCCGCCGTCGCGAGGGCAAAAAACCACGCGTGTAAGGAAAACTGCGGAATACCGGTGAAGAAGGCCGCTAAGTTACAGCCCATCGCCAAGCGCGCACCAAAGCCGGCAATAATACCGCCAATTAATGCCTGAGCGATGCGGATACGGCTCTGTGGCATACGCAGTTTAACGTTATTGGCCCACAGTGCCGCCGCAATACAGCCACCAAACATGCCGATGATCATCATGCCGTCGATGCGGTCTAAGGGCGAGCCCTGTAAACCTATCACCTTGAAATAACCCCAAGTTTCAGGATTTGCCCCTACCAGTTGCAGTAAGTGCCCGCCCCAGCGCGTAAATTCCCCCGTGACAGCCCAAAAAGTGCCAGTTAACCCAAAATAGTAAGTAGAAAGGATACCGGCGGCGATAACCGCAGGCATAGGAGCCCAAAAACGGACTAAATATTGTTGTTTAAATTGTTGCCATGTCATGTCATTACCCTAATGAACGAGACTATAAAAAATAAGCACAAGGCTTATACCTGTTGCCACACAAGCAAGGCACAATCCCTTAAAAATAAGGTGCTAAAGAATCTTAATTGTGTGGCGACACGCTTTAGATGGCTTTCGCTAAACAGCCACGATTTATCCCCAACAGTCGATAACTATGGGTGTAGAGCGTGGCTCTGCCATTACGGCAAAAACCGATAAGCGTGATGTTGCTTTTCTCTGCTAATTCCAACGCCAGTGAAGTCACGGCGGACATAGCAAACAGAATTTGGATATTGGCACTGGCGGCCTTTTGCACCATTTCAAAACTGGCGCGGCTGGTGAGCAACACGGCGACAGGTCGCTCTGCCTTACGCATTGAAAATCCACCGATTAATTTATCCAGTGCAATGTGCCGCCCTATGTCCTCAAAGGCGGCGATGATTTGTCCTTCCTCGTCTAAGCCCATGGCGGCGTGGGTTGCTCCCGTGAGCTTAAAGTGATGTTGATTCTCTTTGATCTGCTCAAGGGCGAGCTGCAGATGATCGATATTAAATCTGGCATCCGAGTCGACGCGGATAACAGGTTTAACCGCCTCTTCTAGCTGCGCCACACCACAGAGTCCACAGCCCGTGCGCCCCGCCATATTGCGCCGCTGCTGCTTGAGTTCCATAAAGCATCTTTGGGTGATCTCCACCTGAATGAGCACACCTTCGGGGGTGAACTCCAGATCCACCCCTTTGATTTCATTCACATGGGAAACAATCCGCTCCGACAAGGTAAAGCCAATGGCGAACTCTTCGAGATTTTCAGGGCTGGCGAGCATCACAGTGTGGGCGATGCCGTTATACACCAGCGCCACTCGCACCTCGTTAGCCACATAATCGGTTAACTCGGAGGCCTGTCCCTGTTCTAAAAGGGTCACCTTTCTTTCAGTAACCACGGCGTGTGAATGATATTCCATAGCGACCCTCTAAACTCATTAATTCAAATAAAAACAATTGGTTTGCCAGTAAAGTTCGACTCAAGTCACAAAGCGACTAACGAAATACGAATGCGCTTGATTCAGGTTTAAGCATTTTCTACTATCGGTCTGTCTTCGAATGGAAGAACGTCGTCTCCGGTGAGGCGTCCGGATTTCAAATCCGGGTAGGGCTGCCAGCAGTCCTGGGTAGGTTCGACTCCTATGTTCTTCCGCCAATTCTCATGGGAATAAAACAGTTCCCCATCCCGGATCTCCCGACTGTTACTGCGATATTTCCTACGGGTAAAACCACTGCGGTCAAAAAACTCCAACAGCTGAATACTGACCTTACGGCCTAGGCCAATCAGATCCTTAAACTCTGCGGTTTCGAGCTTGCCGTGGGTTTCCACATGCTCACGCACCAGATTGGCGTAGTGGCACAACTGCTCGCTCAGCAGATACCTATCCTTCACTACGGCGGTAATAAAGCCCTGTTGCACCAGTTGAAAACACAGCAATCTGAGTTTGGCGGGCTCGAGTTCGAGATATTCTCCCATCTCAGTCACCCACACGGGCGAGGTTTGCAGCGCCAACCAAGGGGCCAAGCGTTGCCAACACTGCTGCGCCTCGCTATCGAGGACAATCCTGTGATCCGCCAACTGCAGCAGAGCGCCGCGCAGCACCATCTGTCCATCTTGGCAGAGGCTATCGAGCACCTTATTGGCCAGCTCGTTGGGTAATATGCTGTGGCTCATGCGTTGCAGACGATTACGCCCCAGCCCTAATTGATCGGGGTGCTGTTGGTGATATTCACGTAATAGCTCGATAAACTGCTGTTTTTCTTGCTCGAGTAACTGGGTCGATAGCCCATAGGCTCCGAGGCGAGTCAGCCCGGCCTGCGCCAGCATGGCTGCGAGCCCTTCATCGGTTAGCTGCCAGCGCCAACGGATTTCATCAATACTGAGCGCCTCACTCTGGCCGAGTAGCGCCAGCACATTCACCGGATTGGAGAGCTTGGCGAGCTGTTGCAACTTACTGACACGCTCCGGCGTGCGCTTCTTACGATTGGGGACTTTTAATGCCAGCACCCGCCCTGCACCCAGGGTTTGCTTGCCGCCAATATGCCTGAGCACTATCGGATCGTCCTGACACAGCAGCAGCGGCTTATCGAGCACAATTTCGGCCAGATAACGCCCCTGCTCATCGGCTTCATCGAGCAAGGAAATCCGCCCCAGGGTATGGTCGGCGCCGTGGTGACAATGCACATTTTGCCAATGGGTTATGGGTTCGAAACTGCGAATTTGCACCACGGGTCTGGCGCACAGCTCAGCCTGAGGCAGGCTGCTTAACCAGTCGCCGCGGGCTGGCGCCCTGTGGTTATCGACACCGGTAAGATTCAACGCGACCCGAGTGCCGCTTAAGGCCCTGTGGACTTCCATCCCTTGGCAATGAATGCCGCGCACTCGTAGTTTGGCCTTTTGGCCTGAACTGTAGAGACTATCGCCGACACACACACTGCCGCTAATCACAGTGCCAGTGACCACACAGCCGGCGCCTTTAACGCTAAAGGCGCGATCGAGCGTCATCCTAAAGCTGCTGGCATCTTCCGCTTGGGTCGATTGCTGCTCGGCAATCTCTAAAATATGTTGTTTAAGAGTGTCTACCCCCGCATCGCCTGCATTATTCGCGCAGACTTCAAACACGCCACTGGCCTCGATACCGTATTCGGCAAGCAGCGCCATCCCCTCTTGAGTCAACTTGGCGGCGGTTTGGTCATCGACCAAATCCCGCTTGGTCAGCACTAAGGTCAAACTATTTAGCGGTAAAAGCGCGAGGATTTGCAGATGCTCGCGGGTTTGCGGCATCACGCCGTCGTCACAGGCCAACACCAGCAGCGCGTGACGCACATGGCTCACGCCCACCAGCATGTTATTGATGAATTTTTCATGGCCGGGCACATCGATAAAAGCTAAGCGAGTGCCATCTCGCAGTGGCATAAAGGCGTAGCCGAGATCAATGGTCATGCCACGGCGTTTTTCTTCGGGGAGCCTGTCGGTGTTCATACCCGTCAGGGCACGGATCAACGTGCTCTTGCCGTGGTCGACATGGCCCGCGGTGACCATAATCATAGCTGCACACCTAAGGTGCTGAGTTCGGCCAATAATTCGGCCTCATCATCGATACCGCGCAAGTCGAGACGAAGTTGATCTTGGGCCATTCGACCAATCACAGGGCGCTGCGCCTGCTTAAAATGCTGCTCGAGCAGCGTTAGACTGCCACCCTCTTGCGCGTTAAAGCACAGGGCGATTGAGGGCAAAAAGGTATCGGGCTGCGAGCCGCTACCGACTTGGGTTTGGCACTCCACTAATTCGATGTCATAGCTCGGGGCAAACAGCGGTGCTAAGGCGCGCTGCAGACGCTCACCGATTTGGCGTAACTCAGCTTGGCTACGGGCAAACTTAGCCATAATTGGCAGTTCTTTGTCTAAGGTTTCGGGGTTGAGATAGTGGATCAGCGTTGCCTCGAGCGCCGCGAGAATCAGCTTGTCGCAGCGCAATGCACGCTTTAGCGGATGGCTTTGAAGCTTATTAATTAGCGCCTGTTTGCCAACAATCAAACCCGATTGCGGGCCGCCTAGGAGTTTATCGCCGGAGAAGCTGACCAGATCGACGCCATCCGCCAGCATGGCTTGGGGGGTTGGCTCTTGTTTTAGGCCAAAACGGCGTAAGTCGGTGAGTGAACCACTGCCAAGATCCGAGATCAACGCAACACCACGATCGCGGCAGAGTTGGCCTAATCTGGCCTCATCCACCGAGGCGGTAAAGCCACTGATATGGTAGTTGCTGGTGTGCACCTTCATAATGGCGGCGGTATTTTCGGTTATCGCCTGCTCATAGTCCTTGAGGTGAGTACGGTTAGTGCTGCCGACTTCCACTAAGGTGCAGCCCGCTTGGCGCATAATGTCCGGAATGCGAAAGGCGCCGCCAATTTCCACCAGCTCGCCGCGGGAGACGATCACTTCTTTGCCCGCCGCGACCGCCGACAACATCAGCAACACAGCGGCGGCGTTGTTATTCACCACGCAGCAGGCCTCTGCCCCAGTTAGGCGCTGGATTAACCCACTAATGGCATTATCCCGATGGCCGCGCTCACCCGCTGCCAACTCAAATTCCAGCGGCGTGGGGTAACGCATCACAGAGGTCACCGCCCGAATGGCCGCCTCAGACTGCTGGGCGCGACCAAGATTGGTATGCAGGATAGTTCCCGTGAGGTTCCACACGGGTTTAAGACTATGGCTATAGTCCTTAGACAATTGATCAACCAAATATCCGTTCAATAATGACGGGTTAGCACACCAAGCGGGTAAACGTCGCTCCTGGGCAATCAGCTCACGCGCCGTGCGTAACTGGCTATCCAGCGCCGCCTTTACCGCCGCTTTACCATAGCGTTGCAGCAGAGGCGCCAATATCGCATCGGCGAGCAGACTGTCCATCGACGGCAGCGCACGGTACAGGGCTTGGGGTGTATCGGGTACTTGGGTCATCATTTGTATCATCTTGATAAATATAAGGGGAAGAGCTCAGTGAGCCCTTCCCGACTTTGGTTATTGCTCAGTTTCGTGGGCCAGTAGCAATGGATTGACCGTGGTCGCTCCAAAGCCCTTGGCATTTAGCTCACTGTCGAGCATCAAGGTTGCTAAGTCGTCGGCCGCCACATCCATCAGCGGTGACTTTTCAACGAACAGCATCTTGGTGTAACCATGGCATTCGTCGCAGCTCTCGATACGCACCTGCGCCTGAGTATCGTCAAATGACCAGAGCGTCGTCCCTTTATCCTGACCACAGCTAGTGCAGTGGGCGCGAATGTAATGCCATTCGCTCTCACACAAACTGCAATGCAGATAACGCAGACCCGCTCGCGGCTGGTCGACGATCACGCTCGCCACAGGATGACACCCACAAATCGGGCATAGGTTCTGCTGCACGACTTTGCGTTGATCGATCCGTTTAATCACCATAGGTGCCCAATGGGACCAGTAGACCCCCATCGCCGCCCAGATAAACAAACTGAAGCGCGCGGGGACTTCGCTCATATGTCCCTGACGCAATGCACTGCCCCAGGAGGTGAGTTGCTCAGGAGATTGCTGCATCAACAACCGCAGCACTCGCGCCATATCCTCATCCACCTGCGGCAGCAGATCGCTTAACAGTTGTTGTAGCAGTCCTTGCCAGTAGCTATCTGCCTCTGAACCCAAGTGGGAAAGCGGAATCGCTTCATCTTTCCCCCAAGCGAGAAGCTGACCGAAGTCAGCCTCCGCCGCCAATCTGGCCTGAATCGCAACCACACGGCGGCATAGCTCAAAGTAGTCGGCCAGCGGCGAGTCCTTGGCCAACGACAACAAACGCTGCGCCCGTCTGTGATACACAGTTTTAGGGTCCACCGCCTTTAAGGGTTTAAGCTCCAGCGGCGATTCGCTGCCGGGGACCATAGGTATCTCGGCTGTATGACTCATTAATGTTTCTCCACGTCCGAATGTTCATCCAACATCAGCGGATGATGTTTACGGCACCAAGCCTTAGAGACCTTGCCGTAAAGCATGCCTGTGATAGAACCTTCCACCCAGGTCGCCATCCAAAAGTGCACCATCACAAACATCAGCATGATCAAGGCACAAATGGCATGCAGCACGATCGCCCAGCCCACCACAGTGGCCGAGAAGTAAGGTGCAAAGTAGGGTTGCCACATGATGAATCCCGTCACGGTTAAGGTGATAGAAGTCAACACAAAGGCACGGAACAGCACTTTTTGGCCAGGGTTGTAATGGCCGATAGGCGGGATTTTTTCCTCGTTCTCGAACATCACGTCCTTGATGGCGAGCATCCAAGCCAGATCGTGTTTTTCCCATTTGTTGTGGTGGTAATAACGCACCAACATCAACATCAGCGGTAAACACATCATCAGGCCGGCAATTGGGTGAATAAACTTCGCCAATTGCGGCGTGCCCGCTATCGCGCCCAACCATTGGAAGGAGGGATAGAAGAAGGAAAAGCCCGTCAGAAAGGTGACTAGCCCTACGGCCACAATGAACCAATGACAGATGCGGTCGAACAGCTTGTGACGCACTATCATTTCTTGCTTATTATGCTTGCTCATTTCTTGGCCTCCTCTTCCTGCTTAACCTCTTCCTCTGGCGGTTGATAGCCGGGTTGGTCCTCTTCCACTATGTTGCGACCGACGGTGATCTTATGCAGGCAGGCCACAGCCGCCGTTGCAAGAAGTCCGACAGTACCTAGTGGTTTCACCCAGTCCTGCCACAGGGTGACAGACAATGGGATTTGCGGATCCTTTGGCATTTCGTAGGTTTCAGGCTGAGTGACATCGTGCAATATCATCAGCATGCCTGTGCCACCCACGCCCTCAGGGTTGTAGAGTCCAGCCTTGACAAAACCGCGTTCTTTTAGCTCGTTAACACGCTTTTCTGAGTAGAACAGCATGTCTTCGCGCGTACCAAAACGCAGCGCACCCGTGGTACAGGACTTAACACATGAAGGCTCCAGCCCAACAGCCAAGCGGTCAGAGCACATAGTGCACTTGTAGGCCTTGTTGTCGACGGCGCTGATTTTCGGGATATCGAATGGACAGGCACTGGCACAATAGCCACAGCCAATACATTTGTCCGAATCGAAATCCACAGTACCGTTGGCATGCTGAACAATCGCGCCGGAGGTAGAACAGGCCTTCAAGCAGGCGGGATCCGCACAGTGCATACAGGCACTGTGGGTAAACTGCCAACGTAATTTGCCTTGGTCTTCGATCTCGTTGAACTTCATCAAGGTCCAGCACTCTGGCGACAGAGATGCTGGGTTTTGATAAGTCCCTTGGAACGAACCCACCTCTTCACGCAGGTCATTCCATTCTGAGCAAGCGACCTGACAGGCTTTACAACCATTACACTTAGTCGCGTCAAACAGCTTCGCAATTTGCTTCACGCCACCGACTCTCGCCTGTGCAGGTGGAGTCGCTTGCGAAGTGCCGGAACGTTGAATGATATCTTGAGTCGCCATTATCAGACCTCCGCCTTTTCAACATTCACGAGGAACGCTTTGTACTCAGGCACACCCGTGTTGGCATCACCCATCTCAGTGGTAAGGACGTTACAGCTATAGGCCTTACGTGTAAGCGCGTTATGGCTGCCGTGACGTGGAATACCTAGCGTGTGTACCGTTTGACCATTAACCTGCAATGGGCGCATACGCTTAGTCACTAAGGCTTTGGTGAGAATGTGGCCACGTTTCGAGCTCACTTTCACCCAATCGCCATTCTTGATGCCTTTTTCTGCCGCCAATTGCTCATTCATTTCCACAAAGGTCTCTGGCATGGCAATCGCCGCTAAACGGCAGTGTGTCGTCCAGAAGTTAAAGTGTTCTGTGAGTGAGTAAGTGGTACAGGCGTAGGGATATTCCTCTTTAGTACCTATGGTCTCTTTCACCCCTTCGAACCAACGCAGCACAGGGCTGTGCACCACATTAGGATGCAGTGGGTTGGTGCCGATAGGCGATTCGACTGGCTCGTAATGCTCAGGGAACGGTCCTTCTTTAAGCAGTTTGAGCGCGAAGAAACGACCCACGCCGTCAGCCTGCATAATGAAAGGATGCGCACTTTCCTGTGGATTCAACTTGGCATTGAAGTCGGGCACGTCTATCCCTTCCCACTTGCCGTCTTTCCACTCAACAATCTTACGGTGCTCATCCCAAGGTTTACCGTTCACATCACAGGATGCACGGTTGTAGAGGACGCGGCGGTTAAGCGGCCATGCGAAGGCCCAGCCCGGCGTAATACCTTTACCCGATGGATCATGGTTATCGCGGCGAGCCATTTGGTTACCGGCTTCGGTCCAAGAACCCGCGTAAATCCAACAGGCACTCGCAGTACTACCATCGGCCTTCAATTCAGCAAAACTGCTGATCTGACGCTTGGTCGCGACATCGTAACCATTCAACTCTTTCGTCAGTTCGATAGCGCTTGGGTTGTGCGGATCGGTATAGTTCCAGTTAATCGCTTGAATCGGCTCAGGCAGTTTGCCGCCCTCTTCGCGATATAACTTTCTCAACTCCAGCAGCAGACCAGACACAATCTCTGAGTCCGACATCGCTTCGCCTGGAGGATTAGCGCCTTTATAGTGCCATTGCATCCAACGACCAGAGTTAACGATCGAACCTTCTTCCTCCGCAAACACTGTCGCAGGTAGGCGGAATACTTCGGTTTGAATACTGGCGGTATCGACCTCGTTATAACCAGGCTCGTTTTGCCAGAAGGTGGCGGTTTCCGATGACAAGTTATCAAGCACCACTAAGTACTTAAGGTTACTCAGTGCTTTGATGTTCTTATTACGGTTAGGCATTGAGTTAATGGCATTAACCCCTTGCACAATACAACCGTTCACTTTGCCACGGTACATCATGTCCAGATGCTTACCGAAGTCATACATCTGATCCCACTTAGGCAACCACTGATAACCGAACTCGTTTTCAGGCGTCGCGTTCTCACCCCAGAAGGCTTTGAGCAAGGACACATAAAACTTCGGATAGTTTTGCCAGTAGTTGGTTTGACCTGGGCGCAATGGCTTAGGTGTGTTCGCCGCCAAGTGAGCTGCTAAGGTAGGTTCTTTATCGTTTGGCAGTTTAAGGTAACCGGGTAAACTTTGGGCCAGTAGACCCATATCGGTTGAACCTTGAACGTTGGCGTGACCGCGCAATGCGTTAACACCACCGCCTAACTGACCTATGTTGCCCAGTAATAACTGGATCATCGCCATAGAACGGATGTTCTGCGCACCTTTACTATGATGGGTCCAGCCCAGCGCATACATAAATGTCGCCACACGATCTTTAGTATGAGTGCTCGCAATGGCGTCACATACCACTTGGTAATCTTCTGTTGGTGTACCAGTGATATTACTTACCGCTGCAAAATCATAACGTTCTACGTGTTGTTTGAGTAAGTTCCACACACAACGCGGGTGCTCAAGTGTTTCATCCACTTTGGCATAGCCGTCTTCGTCGAGTTGATAGAACCAGGATTCTTTGTTGTACTCGCCTTTTGCTTCATCGAAGCCTGAGAATAGGCCGTCATGGAAGTCAAAATCATCCCGCACCAGATAACTGGCGTTGGTATAGGCTTTCACATAATCGAAGTTAACTTGATTGGTCGAAATCAAATAACGGATCACGCCCAGAAGGAATGCAATGTCAGTTCCTGAGCGGATTGGGGCATAGTGATCTGCCAATGACGCACTGCGGTTGAAACGTGGATCAACCACAATCAACTTAGCATTGTTATGCTGCATAGCTTCCGTAACCCAGCCGAATCCGACAGGGTGAGCTTCTGCGGCATTACCGCCCATAATAATCACTACGTTTGAATTTTTAATATCGATCCAGTGGTTGGTCATGGCACCACGTCCAAATGTCGGAGCAAGACTTGCTACCGTTGGAGAGTGTCAGTTACGTGCAATAGTATCGATAGCTACAAGGCCTAAAGCGCGAGCAAATTTTTGTGTCGCTAAGCCACTTTCATTGGCCATGCCGGATGAAGTCATCATCCCTGTGGTTAACCAACGGTTAACCGTTACACCATCGGCGTTCTTTTCAATCAGGTTCGCATCACGGTCATCTTTCATTAAACGAGCAATACGTTTAAAGGCATCATGCCAGCTGATCCGTTCCCACTTGTTGCTGCCGGGGGCGCGATATTCTGGGTACTGTAAACGGTGTGGACTGTTAACATAATCCACAAGGCCTGCACCCTTAGAGCACAATGCACCTCGGTTTACTGGATGATCGGCATCACCCTCGATATGGAAAATAGCATGTTCAGAGTTTTTACCCCCGCTGCCTTGGCTGTACATCAGCAGGCCACAACCTACCGAGCAATACGGACAGTTGTTACGGGTTTCTTTGGCTCCGATCAGCTTAAACTCTCGCACTGCTGCATAGGCCTTTTCGGACATCAATCCCAGCGCTGAAATCGCTGAGGTTGCCGCTCCGGCCGCACACAGTTTAAAAAACTGGCGTCTGTTCATAGCGTTATCTCACACTTTTGTCGTTATGAGTTTGGTAATTGCAGTGGTAACGCTGCAATCGTTTGAGTGAGTCAATAAAGACCTCACTTAATTTAAGATTATCCTTAAAGTGAAAATAGATAACAAATAATGACATGAGATCAAGATCTCAATTTGCCAGCTACAGAGCAAACAACCATTAAATAGATTTTAAATATGATTTTTTTAGAATTTAACTCTATAAAAGCGAAACAAATTAAGATATAAACCCAAAAAGCACCAAAAGACATTTTGTCCACCCATCAAGACCCATTTTGTCTCACAATGGCATATTAAGGTTATATAAGGTGTAGATTTAAAGCCGAAACGAAATAAGAGATGGTTAAAAACACCTCATATTTATCGGTTTTGGATGGATAGACAGCTCTCAAAGCTGACAATGTAAAGATTGGATAAAAAAGCATTCATCCTGCGGTGTTAAACACACCTAAAGTACAAAGTGTAAAAACAGCGAAATCGCCGCATAAGATAGACAAAAGGCATAGCAAATCGCTATGCCTTTCACTTTATTGGTCGCTTGCTTCAGCACTTTTCACCCGCAGAGGGGTTATCGGCGCCAAAGACTGTGCATTACAGACTCGGCAATACGCCTTGGGGCAAGTAAGTATTAAAGCTGGCGGTGTACAACAGATCCGTTGCCGCTTCGATATCCGGCGCGAAATATCTGTCTTTATCGTAGTAGGCAACCACTTCGCGTAGCTCGGCTTTGGCCTTAGCCACTGCATCACTTGGCGCTAATGGCGCGCGGAAATCCAACCCTTGGGCGGCAGCTAACAATTCAATCGCTAATACGCCGCGGGTGTTTTCACTCATATCCCGCAAACGGCGCGCCGCAAAGGTCGCCATAGACACATGGTCTTCTTGGTTGGCCGAGGTTGGCAAGCTGTCGACCGAGGCTGGATGGGCGTAGGTTTTGTTTTCAGAGGCTAATGCCGCCGCGGTTACTTGGGCGATCATAAAGCCCGAGTTCACCCCGCCGTTTTTAACCAGGAAAGGTGGCAGTTTAGACAGGCTAGAGTCGATAAGCAGCGCGATACGACGCTCTGCAATCGCGCCTAATTCGGCAATCGCAATCGCCAAATTATCGGCTGCCATAGCAACGGGCTCGGCGTGGAAGTTACCGCCAGAGATAATGTCGCCAGTATCTTGGAATACCAACGGGTTATCGGTCACGCCATTGGCCTCAGTGCCTAACACTTCCGCCGCTTGGCGAATTTGCGTTAAGCAAGCGCCTAGCACCTGTGGTTGGCAGCGCAGTGAGTAAGGATCTTGTACCTTTTCACAGTTTGCATGGCTTAAGCTGATTTCGGACTCTTCACCCAGCAGATGACGGAACACCATAGCTGAATCGATTTGACCTTTTTGACCACGGGCCGCATGGATACGTGGGTCAAACGGGCTGCGGCTCCCCATGGCCGCCTCAACGCTCATCGCGCCAATCACTGAGCTGGCAGCAAACAAGTCTTCAGCGTGGAACAAGCCTTCCAGCGCCAGCGCGGTAGAAGCCTGAGTACCGTTGAGCAGCGCTAAGCCTTCCTTCGCAGCTAAATCGATTGGCTTAAGGCCGGCGATTTCTAAGCCTTCGGCGGCCGAAATAATCTGCCCTTGGTAGCTCATCTCGCCTTCACCCAAGAGCGGCAGACACATATGGGCTAACGGCGCTAAGTCGCCAGAGGCACCCACAGAACCTTTTTCAGGCACGCAAGGATAAACCTCGGCATTCACTAAGCTGATAAGGAAGTTAATCACTTCTAAACGGATACCCGAGAAGCCACGGCTTAAGGAGTTGATCTTTAACACCATCATCAAGCGCACAGTGGCGTCCTGCATGTATTGGCCCGTGCCCGCTGCGTGGGATAACACGATAGAGCGTTGCAGTAATTGCAGATCTTCTGGGGCAATCTTAGTGTTGGCCAGCAGACCAAAACCCGTGTTGATGCCGTAAACGGTGCGACCTTCATCCAGCACCTTTTGCACGATTTGCGCGCTGGTGTTGATGTCGTTTATCGCCTCTGGCGCCAGTTCGAGAGTCAGTTTATGGCGGCTGATTTCACGCAGTTGCGCCAGACTTAAACTGCCGGGCGTTAATACTAAATGATTGACTGATTTCATTTTTACATCCGTATTCTTGTCGTTGTTTTTCACGGTTTGTGTTGAATAGTTAGTCTTTAAGCATGGGCAGATCTAAGCCCTGCTCCTTGGCGCAGTTTTTGGCGATCTCATAACCCGCATCCGCATGGCGCATCACGCCTGTCGCTGGGTCGTTCCACAGCACACGGCCAACACGTTTAGCGGCGGCCTCAGTACCGTCACACACGATCACCACACCCGAGTGTTGGCTAAAGCCCATGCCCACACCACCGCCGTGGTGCAGCGACACCCAAGTCGCACCGCTGGCAGTGTTTAGCAGAGCGTTTAGCAATGGCCAGTCAGATACTGCATCTGAACCGTCCAGCATAGATTCGGTTTCACGGTTAGGACTGGCGACTGAACCTGAGTCTAAGTGGTCACGACCAATGACGATCGGCGCCGTCAGCTCGCCGTTTTTCACCATCTCGTTAAAGGCTTGGGCTAAACGCGCACGGTCTTTTAAGCCCACCCAGCAGATACGCGCAGGTAGACCTTGGAAGGCAATACGCTCGCGCGCCATATCTAACCAGTTGTGCAGATGTGGATTGTCGGGGATCAGCTCCTTCACTTTGGCGTCGGTCTTGTAGATATCCTCAGGATCGCCAGATAACGCAACCCAACGGAACGGGCCAATACCTTCACAGAACAGTAGGCGAATATAAGCAGGCACAAAACCTGGAAAATCGAACGCGTTTTTAACGCCGGTTTCGAAGGCCATTTGGCGAATGTTGTTACCATAGTCTAAGGTCGCTGCGCCTGCCGCTTGCAGATCCAGCATGGCTTGCACCTGCACCGCCATCGAGGCTTTAGCCGCTTTAACGACGGCAGCCTCATCGGTTTTACGCATGTCGGCCGCTTGCGCCATGGTCCAGCCCTGTGGCAAATAGCCGTTCAGCGGATCGTGGGCAGAGGTTTGGTCGGTGACAACATCAGGAGTAATACCACGCTTCACTAATTCGGCAAATACATCGGCGGCGTTAGCTAACAGGCCGACGGAAACGGGTTTGCCCGAGGCATTGGCATCGTTGATCATAGACAAGGCTTCGTCTAATGAAGTGGCCTTTTTATCCACATAACGGGTACGCAGACGAAAATCGATACGGGTTTCATCCACTTCACAGGCAAGCACAGAGAAGCCAGCCATAGTACCCGCCAGCGTTTGCGCGCCACCCATACCACCTAAACCACCGGTGAGGATCCACTTACCGGCAGCAACGCCGCCAAAGTGTTGTTTTGCGACCGACACAAAAGTTTCGTAGGTACCTTGGACAATCCCCTGAGTCCCGATATAAATCCACGAACCCGCGGTCATCTGGCCATACATGGCTAGACCTTGTTTATCTAACTCGTTGAAGTGTTCCCAGTTCGCCCAATGTGGCACAAGGTTTGAGTTCGCAATCAGCACGCGCGGAGCATCGGCGTGGGTGCGGAATACACCTACGGGTTTGCCCGATTGCACCAATAAGGTTTCATCATCTTCGAGACGTTGTAGCACTTCGATAATCTTGTCGTAGCAGTCCCAGTCGCGGGCCGCGCGGCCGATACCGCCATAAACCACTAAATCCTCAGGGCGCTCGGCCACATCGGGATGTAAGTTGTTCATTAACATGCGCATTGGCGCTTCGGTTAACCAGCTTTTACAGCTTAATTGGCTACCATGGGGCGCAATAATACGGCGGCTTGGGTCGTGTCGCTTGTCCATTGAGATGTCCTCTTTCAACCTGTTGAACTCACTCGCCATTCGGCTAAGTGCTATTGTTTTTATTGTGTTTTTGTCGCTAAACATCGGATGAATGCCATAAGCCTTCACCTCTTCTTGCGTGACGTTATTTATTGAATGTCAGGTGTCCGCCGAGCTTAAAGCGGCTACCCGGGTGTACTAATTTGGCAAAACTCACCACCCCTTGGCGTGACCAAGTGCGGCGTGAAATCTGTAAACAGGGTTCGGTCGCCGGAATAGCTAACCTCTGCTGCAACTCGCTACTAGCAATAATGGCTTCGATGGTGTGGTGCGCCTCGGTCAGCGGCGCCACCTGTGACAGGTATTCATGGGGAGTTTGCTCGCTAAAATCCTGCTCTAAGTAATCAGGGGCAAAGGCGGGATTCACATAACGCTCCTCGACTTGCAGCGGCACGCCCTGCTCGCAATGCACTAACACCGAATGAAACACCGGACTCCCGAGCTCCAGCGCCAATGCGATGGCGATAGGCGCGGTGGCATTCACTTGTCTAAGCGCTAATTGCTGCACACTGTAACCATGACCACGGTCTTTGATTTCGTCAGCAATGTTGCGGATCGCCAACATGGAGGATTGCGACTTTCGCCCGGCCACAAAGGTGCCAAGTCCCTGTGAACGCTCAAGCACGCCGTTGTCTGTCAGCTCAGTCAAGGCGCGACGCGCCGTCATACGGCTACAGACAAACAGTTCGGCCAGCTGATTTTCCGAGGGCACGCGGGCATTTTCTTCCCACTCACCAGACTCGATACAGCCAATGATATATTGCTTAATTTCTGCAAACTTAGGCGTAGCCAAAACACTTCCTCGGTATAAAAATCTAGAATCTAGAATCTAGAATCTAGGTGCTAGATGCTAGATGCTAGATGCGGGCACACTTTCAAACGTTCAAAATTGCGGCTACAATCCTAGCTTGTATATACAAGTAAATACAAGCTAGCTCACATAACTTTCGATAATAAAGAGTTTGCAGGGCCCAAAAGCCAACGCAGCGAGGGATAACAATGTCTTGGGATCAGGTTTGGATAGACGTTAACGTAGCAACAATGGACCCTTCCATATCAGCACCTTACGGCGCAATTACCAATGCGGCTATCGCAGTAAAAGACGGTAAAATTGCCTGGTTAGGCCCACGCAGCGAGCTGCCTGCCTTCGATGTGTTGTCCATTCCTGTTTACAGGGGTAAGGGCGGTTGGATCACTCCAGGGCTGATTGATGCCCACACCCACCTAGTATTTGCTGGTAATCGTGCCAACGAATTCGAGCTACGCCTAAAGGGCGCTACCTACGAGGAAATCGCCCGTGCTGGCGGCGGAATTATTTCTACGGTTAACGCCAGCCGTGAGGCCGACGAAGCCGAGCTATTTGACCTCGGTCGCCAGCGTTTAAATGCCTTGGCAAAGGAAGGCGTTACTACGGTTGAGATTAAATCTGGCTATGGTCTAGATACCGAAACTGAACTCAAAATCCTGCGCGTGGCCCGCGAACTCGGCCAACATCACCATGTGGATGTCAAAACCACCTTCCTCGGTGCCCATGCGGTGCCACCCGAGTTTAAAGACAATAGCGACGGCTATGTCGACTTAATAATCAATAAGATGCTGCCTGCGGTGATTGCCGAAAACCTCGCCGATGCGGTGGATGTATTCTGTGAAAACATCGCCTTTAACCTAGAGCAAACCGAGCGCGTACTGAGCGCCGCCAAGGCGGCTGGCCTGCAAGTTAAACTGCATGCCGAGCAATTATCCAATATGGGCGGCTCTGCATTAGCCGCACGTTTAGGGGCTAAGTCGGTTGATCATATTGAATATTTAGATGAGGCCGGCGTTAAAGCCCTAAGTGAAAGTGGCACCTGCGCCGTGCTGTTACCGGGCGCATTTTACTTTTTGCGGGAAACCCAAAAACCGCCTATCGATTTACTGCGCCAATACGGCGTACCTATGGTGCTCGCCAGCGACTTTAATCCCGGCTCATCGCCCATCTGCTCGACCCTGCTGATGCTGAACATGGGTTGTACCCTATTCCGCCTAACCCCAGAGGAGGCGCTTGCAGGTTTAACATTGAATGCCGCCAAGGCACTAGGGATTGAAGAGAGTGTCGGCAGCTTAGTGGTTGGTAAACAGGCGGATTTCTGTCTGTGGGATATCGCCACCCCTGCACAGTTGGCCTACAGCTACGGCGTTAATCCCTGCAAAGATGTAGTAAAAAACGGTAAGCTAATCCATCAATAATTTCAAAGCTTTGGTCTATTTAACTGCACTCACTCAGTTAAATAGACCTTCTGACAATAGTGACAAGATCTCCTGCACTAGATACATCGCCTAAATACCTAAATTCCAACAGCATAATCTTGATTTAGATGCATTAGGTTAGACCGCCAACACATATCATCTAACACATTGAAATAAAATAAAAATTAAACATTTCATGTGATTTTCTGCAAATAACCACATTTTTATCCTCAAATAGGAAAAATGTCCGTTTTTTTAACGAAAAAATCTTGAATGATTCATCTCTATAAAATGATCTATTACCAGATGATGATGGATGAACCTATGTCAACAATCATGAGTTGTATCGGTATTGCTGTTCTAGTCTTTATTGGGTATCTATTCTCCGAAAATAAACGCCAAATAAAATTTAAAACCATTGCAGGAGCATTAACACTTCAAATTTTACTCGGTGCATTTGTTATGTTTGTACCAGCAGGAGTCACCATCATTGAAGCCATGAGCAGTGGCGTCAACAGTGTAATTGCCTTTTCAAATTCTGGTTTAACCTTTGTTTTTGGCGATCTAGCTAACTATAAATTAGGCTTTGTTTTCGTTATCAACGTACTTTGCGTAGTGATATTTATCTCTGCCTTAATCTCAGTACTCTACTACCTAAAAGTCATGCAATTTATCATTAATATTATTGGTGGCGGACTCTCTAAGATATTAGGTACCAGTAAAGCTGAATCTCTTTCTGCCACAGCAAATATTTTTGTCGGACCAATTGAAGCCCCATCGATGGTTCGACCCTTAGTCAAAAACATGACTCGCTCAGAGTTATTTGCTGTTATGACAGGTGGATTAGCCAGTGTCGCGGGTGGCACTATGGTGGGATATATCAACCTAGGCATTGATCCTAAATATATTCTTACAGCTTGTTTTATGACCGCACCAGCAGGTCTATTATTTGCAAAGCTACTCTGCCCACAAACTGAACAAAATATAGTTAATAATGACAATAAAATCGAAGATGCTGATCAGCCCAAAGGATTATTAGCAGCCATTACTGATGGCTCTTTAATGGGCATGAACCAAGTTATTACTGTAACGGCATTATTAGTATCATTTGTAGCCATTATTGCATTATTAAATGGCATCATTGGTAGTATCGGTAATTTATTTAGTATCGATAAGCTTACATTAGAAATGATTATTGGCTATTTGCTATCTCCATTAGCATTCCTCATGGGAGTCCCTTGGTCTGAAGCAATACCTGCAGCTTCAATTATTGGCCAAAAAATTGCCATTAATGAATTTGTTGCTTATATCAGTTTCTTAGAAGTATCTAATACTCTTTCAGATAAAACACAGGCCATTGTTGTCTTTAGCCTATGTGGATTTGCCAATATTGGCTCACTTGCTATGGTCGTTGGTGGTATCGCTGCCATGTGCCCAGATAAACGAGAACTTATCACTCAAATTGGCCCAAGAGTACTTTTAGCCGCAATCTTGGCCAATTTAATGTCAGGTACTATTGCAGGCGCCTTAGTGTCATTAATGTAATTTAGAGGTGAAACATGTCGACTCCACATATCAATGCGAATCCTGGTGACTTTGCAAAAACAATTATTATGTCTGGTGACCCACTCAGAGCAAAACTTATTGCAGAAACTTATTTAGAGGATGTAAAGGAAGTCACTAATGTCCGTGGAATATTAGGTTTTACTGGAAAATATAAATCTAAAGATATTTCAATTATGGGTCATGGCATGGGTGCACCTTCAGCCTCGATTTATTTTCATGAACTGATGACAACCTACGGTGTTAAAAACTTTATTCGAGTAGGTAGTTGTGGAGCTATATCGGATAATATTCAGCTGAAAGATTTAATTGTTGCCATGGGAGCCTCTACAGACTCCAAAATAAATCGTATTCGCTTTTTAGACCACGATCTGGCAGCCATCGCAAACTTTGACCTGTTACAGGCGTGTGTTGAAGTGTTAAAAACGACAACTGTTAACTATAAGGTAGGCAACGTATTTTCATCTGATCTATTTTATCGACCAAATGAAAATGACTATACCCTGATGGCAAAATACGGCGTACTAGGTGTAGAAATGGAAGTAAACGCTCTTTATGCGCTTGCTGCAGAGCATCAATGCCGCGCACTCGCTCTTTGTACCGTTACAGACCATATTACCCAGCATGAACATTTAACGGCTGACGAACGCAGAACCGATCTCCATGAAATGGTCAAAGTCGCATTAGAAACGGCCATTAAAATTTAATCTATTTAATATGGTTAAAGCGTATTGAATAAATCTTAACTTAATGCGTTTTAACCACTTTCACCAAATTCATACTCCAGGGTAGTGATTGCTATTCAATACTGCGATAGTATACTTGTATACAAATAACATGTTTTGAATATGTAACAAATACTTATGGATGATATCGCTACTATTGTTAAAGCTATTGGTATTGCAGAGATTAAATACCATAAGAACTCCTACTTGCTAAGACAATCTAAGCATGTTTCTGAACTCATATTCTGTGAAAATGCCAACCTAACCGTTTCTTATATAAACTCGAGTGGTAATGAATTCATTCTTAAAGTTGAAGATAATTACTGCGGATTTCTAGGTGAAATGGAGTTTTTCCAAGAAAACAACAGTGCTTTATTTAGCATAAAAGCAAATAAATCCGGCGTAATGTATCGAATATCTAAAGCTAATTTTATAAAAATTGTAGAAAAAGATTCAAATATGTTCATGTATATTACGTCATTAATTACAAAAAGATATAATCGAAATATGCACGAACTTATCAGCAATCTGACACAATCAACAAAAGTGAGTATTATCAACCAAATATTAGAAGCTAAAAATTTAGCAAGCGAAGAACAATTTAAGCTTTCATCAACTCTTGGCGCAAAACGACTCGGAATAACGACACGCTCATACCGTAGAATAATTAACGAACTCATCCAAGAAGGGAAAATCGTAAAATTAAAGCCATTTTATAAAATAATTAACTTGTAGCGATTACTTTTACTCTACAAAAACGTATATTGTTAAAAAACAATGCCTTTAAACACTTGGTATATAAGTGGTAATAATGGCGATTTAACGCAAAATACCATCCGCGCATCAAGCGTATAACTAAGCAATCGCGCGGGCGGATTCATACTCACGTGAAACATTAGAAACCGTATTTTGACTTACATCCACTAACAATGCCTGCCATTTAGGATAGTTTAATAACTCTCCATTCCATGGCGCCATAGTCTTTTCTATTTCTGGTTTTTGGCCTTGCTTTAACTGATACAAATAGGCAAACGCTGAGGCACGATAATTAGCAAGGCAATGAACTAACACATTTTTCCCCTTATGCTGATCCATTACTGTAAAGAAGGCTTCAACATCTTCTACTTTAGGGTTTTGCCAATCCACGGGAATATACACATAGTCCATTCCGGCTGAGTCACGAGTTTTCTTTCATCTGGATGGGCATCTTTGCTATTGTCCGGCATAAGGTTGATCACTACATCCACACCCGCCTGTTTTAGCTGCGCAAACTGTTGCTCACTCGGCAAGCCTGAACTTAATAACTGTGGCGCTTGCTGCTGTAATGCCCTCACATCTTTAATATTTTCAACCGATTTAAATTCAGCCGTGATATTAGTGGCATTCGCCAGTGGAGACCCTAAAAGCAGTGCAAAAACAAGGCTCGAAAGTGCGGTTTTTCTCATCAACAACTCCTTAGTCAATATAAACATCAACGACTTACTTAATCCTCTGATAATCCCTTATCCGCTAAGTTCAGTAAAATCACTCTGGATGTAAAAACCTTTGAGCAAGCGCTCATTTTTAATATTACCTAGGACAACTTTTCCCAGATACAACGCAAAGACAGCAATTAATCGCTCAATCACAAAAATTAACCACTGAATGGCAGCAATCTCAGCGAGATATGCCCTAATGGTATTGCCTATCAGCCCCAGAGGCCATGATGAATAATGCTTTCTCAGTTAGACATGAATTAGGTGCTTTGCTGTTTTATGTGGATGGGAATCCACTTGAACGCCACCTATTTGAGAATGGCTGCGCATTATAAAGTTCGATAAGGATTTCCTTGTCCCCCACTTCCCTTTTCACTCCAGATTATCAATAAAACTAGTAACAAAATTTATGCAGTTTGAGTGCAATAAACTGTTAGGATAACCGTTCAAATTTGAGCTTGATCACACTAATCACGGTTTAACGCTTGCGGCACAAGTCCAACAACGGATTTGCCCACAATGTTTTTGTATGAGTAACCTGATGAAAAGAATAGTAAATGCTTTAATTCTGGCCATGTTAGCAACGGGTTGTAGCGATCCAAACCCAACACAGACCAATCAAACTACTGAGCAGGCCAAGGCCGAAAAGGCCGTCCAAGTATTGAGCCTTAAGCAGCAACTTGCGCCAATCACCCAACGTTATTTTGCCCTTAGACCCGAAATCGCCACCTATTATGGCGTGGCCGAGGATGAGGCGAACAAGGATGTACTCTCTAAGCTGACCGATTACAGCCCGTCGGGGGAAAATCATCGCCGTAAAGCGCTTAAGGCCATATTAACCGAACTCAATGCTATCGATGCCAGTAAGCTTAGCGCCTCTGAACAAGTGAGTTTAGGCTCGATAAAATCTGAAATCGCCGGCGCCCTGTTGCCTGCCGAAACCGTGGCCTATGGCACTATGCTCGGTGAATACGGCGTTTGGTTTTTACCTTATGTCGTCAACCACTTATCTGGATTGCATGTTGAATTTCCGGGGTATATGGAAGATAAGTTTGCGGTCACCACCCCAGAGCAAGCTAAGGCTTATCTCAACCGCTTAAGCATGTATCCTGCCGCCATGGGTACTGTTATCGATAAGCTGGATCAAGATGTACAAATGGGGGTAATCCCACCCGATTTTATTATCGATAAGACCATCGCAGGATTACAGCAACAGTTAGTCCACCATGCCAACAAGCATCCCTTGGTCAGCAGTTTTAAAGCCAAATTAACCGCCGCCCAAGTACCAGAAAGTGAGGCGTTGGTGAACTCTGCCGCCGAACTGGTGGAGACTAAATATTACCCTGCGACGCGCCAGTTGATTTCAGCACTACAAGCTGTGCGTCTCAAGGCCACCCATGTGGCTGGACTTGGACACCAGCCTCAGGGCGCGAAACTCTATAAGGCGATGATTAAACACCTCGCCAATTCAGATAAGACCCCAGATGAGATCCACCAACTGGGATTAGATGAAGTCGCCCGCATTACCGCCGAGATGGATGTGTTACTCAAACAAGTGGGTTACCGCAAAGGCACAGTTGGCGAGCGCATGCAGCGATTGCTCAAGGATCCTAAATATATCTACCCCAACACTGCCGAGGGCAAACAACAATTAATGACGGACATTCACGGCTATCTGGCGAAAGTGAATGCCAAATTACCGCTGTGGTTTGGGCTGTTACCGAATCAAGATGTTGCGATTGAAGCCGTGCCCGATAGTCGTGCCGCCGCAACCAGCGGTGCATTTTACGATGCGCCATCACAGGATGGTTCGCGTAAGGGTACTTTTTGGATAAGCCTGTACGATATGGCAGCGCTGCCCTCCTATTCGCTACAAACCTTAACCTATCACGAGACCAATCCCGGCCATCATCTACAGACCCTTATCGGTCTGTCGGATACCTTGCCGCTGCTGAGTACTATTTTTTACTCCAATGCCGCAGGTGAAGGTTGGGCGCTCTATGCCGAGCGGTTAGCCGCCGAGATGGGCATGTATCAGGATAATCCGATTAACGATCTTGGCCGCTTGCAGTCCGAGTTACACCGCGCGGTGCGCTTAGTGGTCGACACAGGTATGCATGCCAAGGGATGGAGTCGTGAGCAAGCCATTGATTATGCAGTGGCGACTGAGGGAATACACCGCTCAGAGGCCACGTCCGAAATCGAGCGCTATGTGGTTTGGCCGGGACAAGCCTTAGGTTACAAGTTGGGCGAGCTGAAAATTATCGAACTGCGAACTAAGGCCAAACAAGCCTTGGGCAATAAGATGGATATCAAAGTCTTCCACGACAAACTGCTCGAAAATGGCGCCTTGCCCTTAGATTTATTAGAGCAAAAGATGGATCAGTGGCTCGAGTCTGCTAAGACGGCCAATGCTACCGAGACCAAGGTTTAACTCGGGTAAAACCGCTCACATCATCTCAAATCGGGGCAGCTTAGGCGGCCCCTGTTCTTTTTACGGCTCCCTATGCTTTTACGTTTCAGGTTAATCCGCAAAACGACGCTGATACTTGCCACTTAAATAGCGGATGACTACAAAACCCACAACACCTGGCAGTGTCCACGACAACAGACGCAAATTACCATGGTCGATAAACAAACGGCTGCCACCAAAGGCGAAAAAGGCGGTGTAGCAGGCGATACCCGAGCCAATCATCGCGCCTAAATGCTCTATCCACCATTCTAATTTGGTCAACGTTGCCTTAAAGCTATAGCGCAGGAATCCCGCCCCAACCGTAGTGCCTAACAGGCCGAAAATCACCGCGAGGATCAGCTTTTCTTGGTATCCCCATAGCGCCATCACAGGGCCAAGTAACGTTAAGCTCAGCATTAACGACAAATGCAGCGGCGATGTTAATTGCTGACGCTGCGCCTTATAACGCAGAACCAACACGCCATGCCTAACGGTTACGAGAGTTAACAAGCTGATATAGATAAGAAATATCCAAGCATTTTTACGTTCCGCTATCTGCGCTGCTAAAGCATCGGCGTTGGCCGCAGGCTGTTTAATCACCGAGAGCGGATCAATGAGGCCCGTCGCTGCCATCGCCACGCCCGTCGCCGCCACTGTGTACATGGCATAGACATAATAACGGCCAAAACGACTGTGATTCGCGCTGCCCTTTTTCAGCATGGCAGGCATCCAAAATAACACTAATGCCAGTGCGCCGGCGGTAATATGCACAAATTGCGACAGGGTGAAAATCGTGTTCATCATCTTGCTCCATCAAAGTTTGAAGCTTGATATTAACGAGCGTGGGAGTCACCCATAAGTGCCAAAAGTCATGTTTTATGGGACTGCAATATTGCCTAGCATGACATCCTATAACAGGTATTTGACTCTTTTATGGATTTTGATTAATCCGAAGCTTTGTTTTAATGACCAGAAATAACGTCGGGATCTGTAATACTACAAATGCACCCGCTAAGCCTTTTACTGAAAAAGTAGCTGACCCCGATAAAATAAGTACCGCTGATAAAACAAGCCAAATCATAAAGAAAAATGAACCATAGCCAATCAGCGATTTAAACACTATTTGATTATCTGGCGACATACATTCCTCTAAATTTACGAGCCTGACTATAGCCCGGTATGCTTATCAAGTTTTAAAGTATCGATGATCGAGAAGGTATAGCCTAACTCGGTGAACATCCGCTCGATATTGAGCTTAAAATCGATGGGGCGATCTAAATCGAGTTGATTGATAAAGAAATGGTGTTTGGTCGGGATCTTTATCAGTAATTGTTTTTGATAGAAACAGGCTTCAACTTCGGCATTTAATTCGCGACCTAAGGCCAAGAGATTTTCCATCATCAAGGGATTGAGTAAGTAGCGCGCCTCGACTTGGTCGCTGCTATACACCTCAAAACAACGCTCGAAACGTACATCCTCAAGCTTGACCCTCGACAGCTTTGTCTTAAACCCCTCAATTCGATTTTTTAAACTGCCCTTATCCGTGACTAACAAGGTAGTGCCGTTGAATCGCTTAGGAATATTACACACCAGTAGCACACCATTGAAGATGGTCTCTCGCTCAACCGAGCCATTATTGTTCGACTTAGTGTTGTAAGCATCGACCTCGTAAAACTGGAACGGTACCTTGTTATAGGTTCCCTTAAGGCAATTTTGCGCATACTGCTTATCGGTTTTAGGCAGCAGCCCCAACTCCAAAAAGGTTGAGAAATCCACCTTAGGCTCCCTCGTTAGCGCAAAGTCATCGCCAAAATACTTAAGGCTAATGGGATAGAGTTTTTCAAAGGCAGCATTATAGAGTTCATCGCTTTCCTTGCCCGAGGCAATGGCCACTAGGGCTATCACGGGAATGGGCAGGAACGCGCCAATCATCAAAGGCACAAAATAATTCATAGGCACCAGCATAAACTGCACCCCGAGCAGCCCAGCAAATGCCCCTAAAATCACCGTGATGCAGATGTAGTAGATTGGGGTGGTGAACTTGGCATTTTCACGCCGCCTTTGGTTTACACCTTCACGTTTTGCTTCAAACGGTGCACATTTAGGGGCGATTTTTTGTTTGTAATACTTCAGAAAGGGAATGCGGTGCTCTTCGGGAATATCAAATTCAATCGAACTCATTGGCTCCTACTCTTTACGACTCAAATCCATTTAGGCCAATGATTTTACGGATTTTATTCCTGCAAGGCCAGTTTATGACCGATTAAGCCTGAGCAAGCCTGCGGCCACGGCGTTGCAGTAAGCCAAAAATAATCAGCACACCAAAGGCGGCGCTAAAGAGAGTTAAAGCTCTAGCTACACCGTAAAAATCCGTGAGATTAAAGGAAACCCCATCCGCCCACAGCACCAATAAACCCAGTGGCATTTGCATCGCCACCGCAGTGTACCAATCGAATGGTAATCGAGGGAAAAGCCGCTGATAGCTAAATAGCATCAGCCCAGAGAGCAGCAATAATAAGCCCGCATCATGGGCAGCTAACCCCAGATAAACCGGACTAGTGGGGCTAAGATTATCGACGCTCCCGAGCAAGGCATGCATATAGCCAGCACTGGCAACCAGTGCAAAACTCGTAAAGCTCAATACCGCCAACAGAATACCTAAGCCTAATGCGGGTAAATATTTCATAAACAGCCTCATCATTGCTACGCGCTCAATCCAATCTTTAAATCGTAAAGGCGCACAAATTCAGTCGAAAGAGAGTAAAGCAACAATAACAGCCAAAATTTCCCTTAGCTATTAAGACCATAGTCTTATGTCGACAACAAACTGCTGGATTATAAACAGCATAATTCCCCACACTAGATCCAGTATTTCACCTATATCCACTAGATAAGCCTCTAAAATTACTCATTTAATTGATTTTCAGCCAAATGAGTTAGTGATATGGCGCACATTCTCCCTTGGCTTAAAGGTGAAATCCACTAGCCAATTACCCCAATAACGCTTAGGATCAGGGTTGCATTTTTTAGCCAACATATTGTGGAGTATCAAAACATTATGGGTATCAGAGCCATAGTCGTAGACACAGCAGGCACCACGACAGACCTAACCTTTATCCAAGATGTGCTATTCCCCTATTCTGTCAAAGCCTTGCCAGACTTTTTAGCGCAGAACCAACACAATGTTTTGGTGGAAAACTGTATCTGCGACACCCGAGATATCGCACTAGAGCCAGATGCTGACTTAGCGCGCGTGACTGAAATTTTACAGCAGTGGGTTCGTGAAGACCGCAAAGCGACCCCGCTCAAAACCCTACAGGGGTTAATTTGGAAGCAAGGTTATGCCCATGATGAGTTTAAGGGCCATATCTTCCCTGACTTTATCGAAGCTGTTAAACGTTTTAGCGCACAAAATCTGCGTATTTACAGTTTCTCATCGGGCTCTGTCGATGCCCAAAAACTGTTATTCAGCCACAGCGATGGCGGTGATTTAACCGAGATGTTTAACGGTCATTTTGATACCCGTACAGGTAACAAATTAGATAAACAAGCTTACTGCAATATTCTCAACACCATCAGCTTAAGCCCTAAGCAAGTGCTGTTTGTGTCTGATGTGATTGAAGAATTAAAAGCCGCCGATGCAGCGGGCATGATGACCTGCCAAATGGTTCGCGACAGCAAGCAGCGCACGGGCGATTTTCGCACTATCAGCAGTTTCGATGAGCTAGTGATCGAGTAACATCGGCACTGCACATCAAAAGCGACCCTAGGGTCGCTTTTTGTTTTTCTGGCAATCACATCTACCTATCCGCAGGGTGATTCACGCCATCGCAAACGGGCACATCGCCTAATTCATAGGGATTCACGCCTTCGAGGCAACCAAGGTTATAGCCATATTCATTGGGATTAGAGCGCCTTTGATGATGGGTATAAATGCCGCACACAGAGCAGAAGTAATGTTTGGCCGTTTTGGTATTAAATTCGTAGCACTTTAATACGGCCTCGCCTTTGATAATCTTCAATCCCGCCAGCGGCACTGAACAGACGATAGCGCCCTTGCGCCGACAGATTGAGCAATCACAACGCCTTGGCTTTTCAATGCCATTGGGCAGCGATAACTCCAACACCACAGCGCCACAATGGCAAGACGCAAAATGTGTTGCCTGAATAACCGTATCCCCAATCTGTTTTATCATCGCCAACTCCTTGCTTCACTTAATGTTGTCACTATTGGCTAAGGCTTGTCGCTCGCACTTTATACTGCTAGTCTGGCAGCCTTAAACGAGCGTTTTAACTAGAGCTTTTGACTATGAGTAATGCAATGGAAAGTTCAACCCTAAGTCCAATGGAAAAGTTTCTCGCACAGCACCCTATCGTGACCGAAATCCCCGTGGCTTGGGGCGAAATGGATGCACTACAACACGTCAACAACGTGGTCTATTTCCGCTATTTTGAAACTGCGCGTATCGATTTTTTCAACCGCCTCTTCCCGCTCAATGCCCTGTATAAATCCGGGGTTGGCCCAGTGATTAGCGAAAATCAGGCCCGCTATAAACGTCCAGTAACCTTCCCCGATACCTTATTGGTCAGTGTAAGTATCAGCGATATTCAAAGTGATAGATTCACCATGCATTATCAGGCGTTTAGTAAACAGCAGCAGGCGGTAACAACCCTAGGCACTTCGGTCGCAGTGATGTTTAACTTTAAAACCGGCCAAAAAGCCGAGCTTCCCGCAGAATTACTCGCCATTCTTAAACAACACGAGCAAGCTTAAGCTACCGAGTCGATGGCTACATTGCCATAACACTTTAGGCCATATCAGAGGGAGGCTGTATGTCAGAAAAAGCACCAATTGAAATCACCGTTGAACACCAACAGGATAAACAACGCTTTGTGATCCCCGTTGACGGGCATGAAGCCGTGCTGGAATACCGACTCAATGGCCAGCACATCGACTTTAACCGTACCTTTGTGCCCGACGAGCTGCGTGGCAAAGGTCTTGCCGAACGTTTAGTTCGCCATGGCCTAAAATGGGCCAAAGCCCAGGATTACGATATAGAAGCCAGCTGCTGGTATGTGCAGAAGTTTTTGAAATAACTGGCTTCTCGACAGGTACGCTAAATCCAATACACAGGGTAATGGCGCTTGGGATCGGTGGAGAGATTATTCACGACCAGCGCCACCAGCAATAACAGTAGTGAGCCGAGGAATACTGGCATCAACGCATAGAGAAACCCGAGTTGATGCACGTTCTCACCGCCTATCACAGCAATTAATGCCGTTGCACCGCCCGGTGGGTGCAGTGTGCGAGTTAGGTACATCAATGCGATGGCGAGTGATACCGCTAACGCGCTCGCAAGCACCATATAATCGGCAAACACTTGGTACACAGCCACACCAATCAGTGCCGATAATACACTGCCGCCAATCAAGTTACGTGGCTGAGAAAACTCAGCCAGTGGCGCGCCATACACTAATACCGCCGACGCCCCAAATGAGCCAATCACAAACATAGTGCCAAGCAGATGTTCGCCCATATAAGTGGCGAGACTGGCGACTAAGTAAATGCCACAAAAGGCCCCTACCCATGACCAAACGATCTTTTTCAGGGGTTGTCGTGGCGGACAGATGTCCTTAGAACGCATTCGGGTGAAGTAAAATCTCATGCTAAATCCGGCCGGAAGGAATAAAGGCGCGGATAAGTGATCCGCATCACATTTGCGGCCGCCACGTTAACGTTTTCACCGCGCAATTGCAATTGTGCGGTGAAAGCGAATATCAGACTTAAGCAGTTTCGCCGTTCAGGCTGGCTAAGATTTCACGAATATCTTCGGGGATAGGTCGGCTTTTTTCGCAGCTGTAGTCGTAGTGGACTAAGGTGGTTTTCACTTCCGCAGTTTTACTGCCGGCTTGCCAACAGGTTTGGGTCAGCTCGAAACTGCTATTACCGATACGGCTAACATAGGTTTTAACAGTGACATTCTTGCCGTAATAAGTCGGCGCGATAAAGGCTACAGTAAAACCCGCCACAATCAGATTCCATTGATGTAAATCCAACTCGGGATTAAAGATCTCAAAGATTGGCGTGCGTGCTGCCTCGCACCACACGGGGATCACTGTGTTGTTGATATGACCAAGGCCGTCGGTTTCGGTAAATCTTGGCTGGATGTCTAGGCTGTATTCGGTGACTGACATGCACACTTCCCTTTTGTTGTTCTTATACTTTTATGCTGTGAATGGGATAAACAAGGTGATTGCCCCGTTTATCCCTACCAAGCCTAACAGAAATAAGAAGCGCGATGCTAGAACTGGCAGCTCGCGGTATCTGGGGTTTGCTTGCCGTTAGCATCGTACTTTTTCATACAGCCAGCTTTACCCATATCATAAATTTTTTCGTATTTGAGCTTGCCACTACTGTCGTAGGACTTAAACACACCATGGCTTTTTGGGTTTTCTAGGTGATAGATTTTGCGTCCCTTGGTCACATGGGAAAAATCCGAGAACCCAGGTTCCTCTTGATAGATCACTCCGTTGATATAGCGCTTGTGCACCACATGTTGCTCATCAATCCGCAGCATTTCGCTGGCTAACTTGCCATTCTGGTCATAACAGACTTTATCTACGGCATAATTGCTGTCTAGATCCTCGATACAACTCACGGCACCATTATCAAAATACTCCCGCTGGATACCGCAGCGTGCAATGGCGTTATCCCAGAAATAAGGTTCACCGTTCCACATTTCCCCTTCTTGCTGGCAATAGTTCCACAAACTCTTTAACTGGCCGTTCGGGTAAAAGGTGTAATGGGGGCCAGAGAGACGGTTATTGATAAGATGACCATATTGCACGAGCGAATAGCCGCCGTCGGTGGAATAGCGAATGCTTGGGCCATATTCCTTACCCGCTTTATAAGTCTGCAAGGACATTAAGCGGCCGTTAGAATCGAATCGATATTCTTTATCGACTGACCCATTGGTGTAATAGCTTAATTCGGATAGTCGGCCGCCGCGATATACCCGCTGCTCACCATCCTTAATTGAAGTGGTTTCAGCATTTTTTGAACTTAACACCCCCTCACAATCGCCTGCATAAGGCTCTTTTCGCATCATGCATTCATCCTGCGAGGGTTTAAGTTTTACGGCGTCATTGAACTTATACTGACTCAACTCATTCAGATCGCCGTTAGGTTCGAGCCACATTTGTGGACCATCTAACTCGCCTTGACGATAGTTAGCTACATTGCTGACAGTATTCGGGGCTGAATACCATAGACTCTCACCGTGGAGTCTGCCCTTATCATAATGTTTAAGGGCAAACATAAAATTATCTTTATTGAATAACTTAGCCTCACCTTGGCGTAGGCCGTTCTCATAGTTGACTTCCGTCTTGTAGAGGTAAGTCACCGATTGCCTAGTGGTAAATGCATCGTTAGCATCTGGGGTTCGAATATAGACCCAAGTGCCTGAGCGTTTACCATCGAGGTAGCTGCCTTCACCGCTTTGAAAGCGATAATCCCCTTGGGTGACCTTTTCTACCCAAGCGCCTTGCTTCACACCCTTTTGGTATTGGCCTTTGCTGCCATCGGACTCAAGCCACTCACCGTCTTTTACGCCATTGAGATAAATGCCCTTTTCGGATAATTTCTTCGCGCCTTCGGTGCCGGAATCGTAATCTGGGGTATAGATTTCACTCGGGCCATCGGGCACGCCCTTGTTGTAGTGAATAAAGCCGTAGTTATCGGCGTCATCCATCATGGACTGCAATACCCATTTACCCTGCTTTTGGCCGTCGAGGTACTCGCCCTCCCAATAGGTTTCACGGCTGTCGGCTTCTATCCATTTACCCACTTGCTTACCCAGCTTATAGTCACCCGCATACATCACACTGCCATTGCGGGCATCGTAGGCGGCAAAGTGACCATCAAGTTCGCCTTGAACATAATTGGCTTCACTGGCAACACCAGCCCAAGTACTGCCCATGCTCATGAATTCGTAAAAAGGCCCTGTTCGCGGGATTTTTTCGCTGCCATTTTTAAGCCAATCGACATCGTCGGCCTCATAACCAATGGCGACTAACATAAAACTGCCATCTTCTTCGACGTAGGCACTGCGATCAAACGTGGCGACTAGACTGTATTTTCGTTCACGCCCCTCGGCATCCTTATCGGTGCGAGTCACGGGATAGCGCAGCTTGTATTCCACTGCGGTTTTTACATCCGCCGCTGTGCCTTCAGAATTGCGATAACCAATTAGTGTTGGTTTGAGCTTAGAGGTACCATCTAAAATCGCTTTAATATCAGGATCTTTTACCCCTTCCGCCTCATAGGTCATACGATACTGCTGCGGCGGCAGCTGGCTTAACACCTTGCGAACCCCACCCACGGTAAAGGTGCTAATGCTTGGTACAACTTCATCGAGCACGGCTTGCAAGCGTGGCAATTTAGTTAGCTCTTCACCCTCAAAGCCATAACCCCGTAGATGCTGACCATCGGCATCCTTGAGCATGACGATAACTTCCTTAGAACCGCCCTTGTCAAAGTCATGGTAAAACACCGCCACGATTTCAGCGCGGCCGTAATCGTCAATACGCACACCGGGCGCATCGCCATAGAGCATTTCGCCCCATACCTGTTGATCTTTTTGATAAAAATTGAGCCATTGGCCATTGGGAAGATCCACGGGACCGTGAACCATTTTGTCATATTCCGCCGCAACCGCAGCAGGAATGACCACAAAAGAAGATAACCACACCGCACCGACAGCGGCGCATAAACGACGAATCGAAAGTTCCATTTAACTATCCTTTACACCGACACCTTGCGCCTCGTGCGCACCAGTAAACGGGGCGAATTTTAAGCTAAGAACTATGCGTCAGGAAGTAGTTGAGACAAAAAAGGCCGCTAAGCGGCCTTTTAAGATCAAATATTTAACAATCAATTATTATACATAGCATTAATTTCATGGGCGTACTTGTGATAAATCATTTTGCGACGCAACTTAAGCGTCGGCGTGATTAATCCTGCCTCCATCGAAAAAGCTTCCGGCAGCAGGGTAAACTTTTTGATTTGCTCAAAACCAGCCAACTCCTGCTGGAGCTGTTTGAGGCGCTGCTCGAAATGCTCAACCACATGGCTATGGCGCAGCAGCTCAATAGGCGACTCATACTTTAAGCCTTTTTCCTTTGCCCATGCTTCGAGGGATTCAAAGGCTGGCACAATCAGCGCCGTCACATAGTTACGCGCATCGGCAATCACCGCCACTTGTTCGATAAAAGGACAACATCCAACAGCACCCTCAACCCTTTGCGGTGCAATATATTTACCGTTAGAGGTCTTCATCAATTCTTTAATACGATCGGTAATAAACAAATTGCCGTGGGCATCGAGTCGTCCCGCATCGCCAGTCTTTAACCAGCCGTCTTCAAAGGCGGCGGCAGTATCTTCAGGGCGATTGTAATAACCACGCATCACAGTGTCGCCACGGACTAAGATTTCATCGTCTTTACCCAGTTTAATTTCGATTTCGGGCAAGACTTTACCGTTTGACCCCGCGACACGGTTATCCAAAGTGTTACAGGTCACAGTAGCGTTTGTTTCGGTCATGCCATAGCCACAAAGCACAGGAATACCAATAGCATGGAAAAAAGACGCCACATTTAAATCAAGTGCAGCACCGCCACAGGGCATAAACTTTAAGCGTCCACCGAGCACTGCCTGCAACTTGCTGTAAACCAATTTATTCGCCAAACGCCATTGCAAGGATAACCACAAACCGCCCTTAGCGCGGCCTTGGCTCACTTCAAACTGACGCTCGCCAACCCTCATCGCCCAAGCAAATAATTTTTTACGACCCTCTGCGGATTTCGCGACCTTATCCTGTACTGCGCTGTAAACCTTCTCGAGGAAACGCGGCACCACACACAAGGTATGCGGACGCACAGCACTTATCGCTTCTTTTACTCTTTGGGTATTTTGCAGATAAACATTATGGCCACCACGGCATAAAACGTAGAAACTCCAGCTACGCTCAAACACATGGCTTAGCGGTAGGAAAGCTAAAGACACATCGCCAGCATTAAAAGGCAAAATCTGATCGTGCTGACGCACAGTCGAAGCCATATTGCGGTAATCCAGCATGACGCCCTTAGGATCACCCGTGGTGCCGGAGGTATAAATCAGGGTTAACAGATCATCAAGATTCGCGTCTTTTAAGCGTTGCTCCAGCTCGGCACTTTGGTCATATGCCTGCGTTAGGACGTTATCTAAATGCCTATGTTGAGGTTTATCCTGAGCCAACTGAACTGCGGCATCGAACACAATCACATGCTCTAGAGTCGGACATTGTTTTTGTAACTCGCAGGCCAGCGCATATTGCTTAGCGTCGTCGACAAAAATCACCTTAGCCGCCGCATCATTAATGATAAAGCTGGCTTGCTCTAAGGTACTGGTTGGGTAAATAGGCACGACAATGGCACGGCTTTTCAGAATGCCGATATCGGCACAGGTCCATTGCGGGCAGTTTTGTGACAGGATCACACAGCGGTCTTGCACTTGTACGCCGAGTTGAATCAACACTTGTGCAATTTTATGGCTGATCTCATCAAATGCCTGCCAACTGACTTGATGCCAAGGGGCTGCCATTTCAAAACCTTCCAGCGCAATAGCCTCCTTTAACGACTGGCTTTGCTGCTGTAATAGTCGAATTACGTGATATTGTTCGAGCGACATGAGTGACTCACCTTTTAGCTTACAAGTGTTCCGCTTTTGCAGCATTCTACCTGAAGGCAAGCTAAAAACTAAGAGTTTTTGCTCTAATCTTGTGCAAATGTCGCCCAAATCACGTCATTTAAGGCCGATTACAGCCCAACGATATCGCCCCGCCATAACTTTTTATGGCCGCCAAACAGGGCAATTTGCCCCAACACAACCAGTAAAAGATCGCCTATTAACCAATAATATAGATGACCATCATGCTGCAATGCCGCTAAACTGATAGACACCCATAGTGAATGCCCCAGCACCACCAGCATAGTCAAGCTAACCTGTAACACTCGGCGGCACAGGCAACCTAGCCCTAACACCAAGGCACAAGCCCAATAGGTGCTCATCACTAAATGCGCCAGCAATGGCGCACTTATCCCGCCATTGAGCCAAGTAATAAACACACTACAGAGCAACATGCCGACACTGATGAGATACAGCAATCGTTGCTGCCCTCGGGCAAAAGCATTAACCAAACCGGTTCTGCCATCAAAACCCGGCATCAACAACAGTAACTCTGTTGCACGCGCTCGTTGCACCCGACTCCAATGCACCAGCGAACAGCTGATCACACAAAACTGCGCCAGTAGCAGTAACACCGGAAAATCCCAATTAAACTGATGGGATAATACCCCCAGCACCAATGTCAGCGCGGGCAGCAACAACAGCAATACGGTTAACATCGGCCCGATAAAAAAGTTAACCGGATGCAAATAACGCTCGAAACGGCTCAAAAACCGCATGGATTGCAGATTAGGCAACCAAAACCAGCCCATTTCTAACCCGTTGAGGTACACACTGCGTGCTTCCACCCGCCAAGGTAATACTAGGCAGCGGCGCCAAATCAGCACTACCAACACAAACAGCACTATGATGCTCAGCCACAATGGTACTTGCTCAGCCAAAGCGCTAGAAAACGGCACTAAGATAAACAGTAAAAATGAGGAGTAAAACCATTGGGTGTGCCGCAGACACAGCAAAATAAAACCTAAGCTTATCCCTTGGGCAAACACCAGTAGCGACAGGCTAGAGGTAAAATCAAACAATACGCATAAGAGCACCGCAAGGCTAAACACGCCAATGAGCATCACCTCGCACTGGATAAAAATATTCTGCCGATAACGGGGGATTAAGATTGAGCACTCACTCGCCATCAAGCGAATCAACTGCCATGCGACCGCAGCTGAGGTAGAGACAATCCCCATGCCGACAAAAAGATCAAAACTCTCCTTCTGCCCAGCCCATCCCGCCAAAACGCTCAGGGCTAAGCCAAATAATCCGGTACCCAAAAAACTCACACTGCCCACGTCAAATAACCACAGGCGCAGCATGCCGCTAAAGGGATTGATTGAATGCTGTGTTGCAGGCTTATCAGTAGGTTGCACAAGCGGTTTAGCTGCACTCATTTGTGTAACTCCACAAAGAGTTGCTCCAAATTAAGCGCTTCACTTCGCTGCACGCCGGGAAGATTGAGATCGACGGCACCACGATCCACCAGCACAGAATCACCATCACGGCTCAAAATACGCACCTGCTCAGGCAACTCCGTACCCGCCGCCAGTTTGAGAAGACGCACCTCTTCCCGCAGGGCATCGATTTCCTTAAACAGCACTAACTCGCCCTGTTTAATCAGGGCAACATGGCTCGCGACCCGTTCTAAATCTGAGGTGATATGGGATGAAAACAGCACCGCCGAGCCGGATTCGAGGGCCAAGTCGAACAAATCGACCATAAACTTGCGTCTGACTATCGGGTCGAGACTGGCCACGGGTTCGTCGAGGATCAGCAACTCGGGACGATAGGCCATTGCCATGATCAGCGCCAAGGATTGGCGCTGGCCGACGGACAGACGTTGTACCTGTTGGCTGACATCTAACTCAAAGCGGGCAAGCCAATCTTGCTCTAACTGCATGTCCCAATGGGGATAAAAGCTGCGGTGTAAATCGAGGGCGCGCTCAACGGTAAAACCTTCATAACCAAAGGGCTGTTGTGGCACATAGCCAAGGCGCTCCTTTGCGGCAGACGAGAGTTGTTCCGGCGTCTCACCTAAGGTGCGGATGTCACCCGAATCGGGCGAGAGGATCCCCAAAGCGCAGCGCATTAAGGTTGATTTGCCCGCACCGTTTTGTCCCAATAAGCCAACCACCATCCCGGCAGACAAGCACAAGGACAGATCCTTTAACGCCTGTTTTTCAACGCCATTTTTTCCACGAAAAACTTTGTTTACCTTAGAAAACTCAAGTATTGGGGGAAACTCTTGATCCATCGAATTGCGTCCTTTTTATTCTCGTTTTCGCTTGGGCCGACTAGGCTTGCCAGCGCTCGTTAATCAATTGCAGCAACTCGGGCAGGCTCACGCCCAGCTGCTTGGCTTGTGCCAATAAGCCATCTAATTGCGGCTCAAGCAGACTCACGCCCGACTCCATCGCCTCGGTACGGGCAGCAACTCGAGTCGCCTGCCCACGGCGGCGTTCTAACCAGCCCTGATCCACCAATTGCTGAATCGCGCGAGATACTGTCATCGGGTTCACCGCAAGGTATTCCGCAATCTGGCGCACTGAGGGTAATACGTCTTCCTCTTGCAGTTGGCCGCCCACAATCAAGCGCACGATTTGCTCGTGTAATTGCTTGTAAATTGGCTCACCACTGCTGGGGTTGACATTTAAAAGTTCTAACATTAGGCTTTACACACTGTATTAATACATTGATACACCGATACACTGTATTTAAAGTATCACACTCATCCTGAAATGCAAAAAGGAAAGCGCTCATGATAGATAGCATGATCCACAGGAAGTCCCATAAGACCAGCGCTTGCGTTGCGATTAAGCGTTCAAACACAGGCTGGCATAAACATATTTCAACTCGCAAAATCATAGGCTTGAGCACACTTATGCTCGCCATGGCTAGCGCAACGGTTTGGGCAAGTGAAAAATCAGCTCCTTCAACAACACCCACAAATACCTGTTATGTGGACGGTGTTTCGGACCGTTTAAACTGCGGCTTTGTGACTGTGCCAGAGAATCCCAACAAGCCCGATGGCAAACAGATCCAAGTGCATTATGTGGTCTTGCCTGCGGTGAAAAATGTCAATCATGAAGAAGCACTGCTGGCGATAGCAGGCGGCCCAGGTCAATCGGCCATCGATAATGCGGCAAGCTTTGATAGCATGCTGAATAAAGTGCGTCAGCAGCGGGATATTTTGCTGATTGATCAACGCGGTACAGGTCGCTCAAATCTATTGAATTGCGATGCAGGTGAACAATCCTTACTCGCCCTCAACGATGACAATGTTGATAGCTTAGCCGAGGCGCAAAAATGCCGAGATCAATTAACGGGTAGCGATGTCACCCAATACGGCAGTCTCAATGCCGTGGCAGACTTCGAAGCCGTGCGCGCCCATTTAGGCTACAAAAAGCTGCACTTATACGGCATTTCTTACGGCACACGCATGGCGCAGCTCTATATGCGTTTGTATCCCGAGCACTTAGCCACAGTTACCTTAGACGGCGTAGTGCCGATGCAGCAAAGCGTATTAGAAATCGGCTCGGCAATTGAGCGCGGCTTTGACTTATTGTTTAAAGACTGCCAAGAAACCGCGGCCTGCCATGCCGAGTTTCCTGAGCTCAAGGCCGAGTTTGACCAAGTGGTCGCAAGACTAACCGAAGGGCCAGTGATGGAGCAAGTACACGACCCGGTCACGGGTGAAAAGACCTTACTCACGCTCACCCGCGCGAAGTTTTATGGCGCGATCAGAATGGCACTGTATCAAACCAATGTGCGCGCCTTAGTGCCCCATGCGATTCATCAAGCCGCCAAAGGTAACTATCAACCGCTACTCGGATTGTATGCCTTAACTACCGATGGTGCAGGCATGGCAATGGGCATGCACGCCTCCGTAGTTTGCGGTGAAGACATCCATCGCATCACCCCAGCGATGCGTGAACAGGCAAAAACCTCCTATGTAGGTAAAACCATGCTCGAAAGCCTGGAAGCATCATGCTCTGTGTGGAAAGTGCCACCCGTCGATGCCAGCTTTAGCGAGCCTATTAAGAGTGCTATCCCCACACTGTTACTGTCGGGCGAAATAGACCCTGCCACACCACCAAGTTGGGCGGAACTCGCCATGGAAAAACTCACTAACGCCAAACACTTGGTCGCACCATACGCCACCCATGGCGTGGCCTATCAGTCCTGTGCCAATAACTTAATCGCCGAGTTAGTGCGTACTGGTTCGGTTAAAGATCTCGATGGTGAATGTTTGAAAAAGGATGTGCGCCGTAGTTTCTATTTAAATGCCAGCTCGGTTGAGCCACTCGCGACCGAAGATACAACCCACTCTGCCAAAGATAAGCCCAGCACTGGAGCCAAGGAGTAAGTCATGATCAAAGTATCCCATCTTTCTAAGCGCATCGGCGAAGTGCAGGCCCTAAACGATTTGAGTTTTGTTGCCGAAAATGGCCAGATCACCGGCCTACTCGGCCCCAATGGCGCGGGTAAAACCACCTGTTTACGCACCATTTTTGGCCTGCTGAAACCCGATACTGGCACGGCTGAAATTGAAGGTATCGACGTTGCCATCGACCCGATTGGTGCTAAGCAGCAACTCGGCTTATTCCCCGATCCATTTGGCCTGTATGAGCGCCTCACGCCGCGGGAATATATCCGTTACTTCGCCGAACTCAGCGGTTTATCCGCCAGCGACGCCAAAGAGGCCACCAGCAAGGTTATCGCCAAACTACGCCTCGAAGATATTAGCGATCGCCGCTGTAAAGGCTTCTCCCAAGGGCAACGAATGAAAACCGCCCTCGCCCAAGCCATAGTCCACAGCCCCAGCAATATTATCCTCGACGAACCGACCCGTGGGCTGGATGTAATGAGTACCCGTTTGCTGCGCGATATTCTTATCGACCTTAAAAACCAAGGGCATTGCGTGCTGTTTTCCAGCCATGTGATGCAAGAAGTCGCGGCCTTGTGCGACCAAGTGATCGTGATGGCGCAAGGCCGAGTGGTGGCCATCGGCAGCCCAGAGCAACTCTGCGCACAAACGGGTAAGGCCTCACTCGAAGATGCCTTTATCCAGCTGATCGGCACCGATGAGGGTATTGCCGCATGATGACTCACAGCATTAACGCTCACACAAATTGCGATAACACCTGCTTCGACTTAATAGCGAACAGATAAACTTGGGATAAGGAATAATCATGAACAAAATCATCGCAATGGTTCGCAAGGAACTGATAGACGCCGCCCGCGATAAACGCTCTGTGATGGCGGGACTCTACTACGCCATCGGTACGCCGCTGATCATGTGCGGCCTGTTTATGGTGCTTATCGGCCAGCTGACCAGCCCGGACGATCTTAAAATCAGCATCACTAATCCCGACAAAGCGCCGGATTTAGTGCGATTTTTGTCTAACAAGGGCATTACCCAAGGCGAAGCTGGCGCAAAGGATTTGAAAGCCATCGAGCTGATTATCAGCCCCGACTATGCCAAGCAGATGAACCAAGGCAAAGGCGCAGAAATCACTATCGTTGCCGATAACTCAGAGGAAAAACTGCAAAACTCGATTCGCCGCTTAGAGAAACAGTTGCAGGCCTACAGCGCCGAAATGGGCAGCCTGCGCTTAATCGCCCGCGGTATCGACCCTCGCGTGGTGCAGCCCCTGAAAGTGAATGTGCACGACCAAGCCACCACCGACTCTAAGGGCGGGATGATCTTAGGCATCGCCATTTTCACTATGATTTACTCAGTGTTTATCTCGGGGATGAACTTGGCCATCGACACCAGCGCCGGTGAGCGTGAACGTAACTCTTTGGCATTGTTACTCAGCCATCCGCTGACCACGCGCCAATTAGTGCTCTCTAAAATCATTGCTGTCGGTCTGTTTGCCCTGCTCGGCTTAGTGTTGATTTTATTAGTATCTAAGGTCGCCTATACCTTCGTGCCTTGGCAGGAACTCGGCTTTAGCGTCAGCATTACCAGCGAATTTATGGCGCTGATGCTGCTAGTCGGTATCCCAGTCGCCCTGATGGCTGCCTGTTTGCAATTGTTTGTGTCCTTTATGGCCAAAACCTTTAAGGAAGCCCAGTCCTACCTGACCATGGTGCTGTTTGTGCCCTTGGCACTGTCGATGGCCGCCAGCTACAACATCGCGCCCGACGTCCTGCAATGGTTGCCCGTTTCGGGTCAGCAACAGGCACTAATGGACTTTATTAAAGGTAAAGATATGAACATGCTGCAATTGCTGGTATCGACGCTGGGCACACTCGCCATTGCGGTAATACTGGCATTCGGCATGGAAAAATCGTTAAAGAGCGAAAAAGTGATCTTCGGTTTATAACACTATCAACCCACGGAGGGCGCGCCGCGCCCTAACATTGAGTTAAGGAGCCAATCATGGAAAAAGAATTTATTATCATGGTCATTATGGTGACCTTTATTATCGGTGTAAGCGCCACAGAGATGTTTAAGCATTACCTAAAAATGCGCCAACTGGGTGGCGGAAACGATCGGCAGCTTGAGGATAAACTCACCCAGCTGAGTCTACAAAATCAGGTACTGATTGAACGAGTACAGGTGCTGGAGCGCATAGTGACAGATGCAGAGGACAACGCCGCCAAGACCACACTGGCACAGCAAATTGAGGCATTAAAATAGTCATTAATGCACCGCAGTTAAACTCGTATTACAGGGTATTAAAGCTGTGTCTATAGGCGCTAAGTCAAGCTGCGTACTTGCGACTTAGCGCGACCACAACAGCCCACAACAAATGCCAATAAAAAACCCAAGCTAGGCTTGGGTTTATGTCATCTTGCTGTGCGGCGCGTTATTTTGCCTTAGGTCTAAAAGGCTTCATCACGGCCTCGTTACACTCGAGGTACGGCCCTTCCATCAGGTCGATACAGTAAGGAATCGCTGGGAATACCGCATCTAAACATTCGCGGATTGATTTAGGCTTGCCCGGCAGGTTCACAATTAATGAATCCCCCCGTAAGCCCGCGGTTTGGCGCGAGAGAATCGCCGTAGGCACAAACTTTAATGACTCAGCGCGCATCAACTCGCCAAAGCCCGGCATCATACGATCGCACACGGCCTCAGTCGCCTCGGGCGTCACATCGCGTTTTGCTGGGCCAGTACCGCCCGTGGTCACAATCAAGCAGCAATCCAGCTCATCGGCCATCTTGATCAGGGTCGCTTCAATCACATCCTGCTCGTCGGGGATCACTTGATAAATCGGCTCCCACTCGCTGGTGAGGTAATCATTGAGGGTGTCGATAATCGCCTTGCCCGAGATATCCTCATAAATCCCCGCGCTGGCACGATCGCTCACCGTTACAATCCCGATTTTTGCTTTGCTCATAGGAACCCCCCAATCATGTTGAAATAAAACCATATCGACCGAAAGCAGAGGAGAAACCTATGCTCCTTCGACTATAAGCCGCAGCTAAAATAGCATAAATGCTCGGCCAATGGGGCAAGTAAAACGTGATGAAGTTCGCGCAATATGCTCGAAAAAAGCTAAGACAGGCCATAGCTCACCTTAGCTTAATACTATTGAGTGAAGGGTTAACTCACCTGCAACAATGTGGGTAAAGCAGGGAAAGCGCCTTTCTGGCAACAGGTTACAGCACCGCAACGCACCGCAAACTCAACCGCCTTGCGCAATTGTGCCTGACATGCAAGTCGATGTTTTAAGGTTAAATGCTCGAGATCAAACTCCAACTCAGAACCCAGTGCAAACAAAAATCCCGCCATAAAGCTGTCGCCCGCCGCCGTGGTATCAACGGCTTTAATTTGGGGGACTGGCACGCTAAATCGCTCATCTACTGTTATGCATTGCACTGGATTGGCGCCGTCAGTAATCAAAATCACTTCAACACCTTGCGCCAAACAAAACTGCAAATAATCTTCGAAACTCTTATTCCGCGTTAAGGCTAAATAGTCGGCCTCTTCACGGCTCATTTTCAGCACTTGTGTGTAACGAAAACACTGCTCTACTCGCTCTGCAAGCAATGCGGTATCGGGCCAGAGTGATAAGCGCAAGTTAACATCAAAACTCACTATCTTATTGAATGAATTAGCGCAACGGGCACCATAGATGCTCGCATTAAAAATGCTCGCTTCGGTAAAGGTGTTGGAACAGAGATGAAAAACATCCATCTGTGGCCATGGAATGGCATCGAAATGGCGCTGACTATAGCAAAGATCGGCAGTCCCTTGGCGGTTAAACTCGAAGGTTCGTTCACCATTCTCATCCAAATTTACCACCACTGTCGCCGTATGCGCTCCTGGTACTTCGGCCAAATAATCCGTAACAACACCTTCGTTCTCGAGGGCTTGTTTTAACATTGCCCCATAATCATCGCTGCTAATGCCACCAGCAAAATAACTCTTACCGCCCAGTTTGGCATAACCTACAGCCACGTTTGCAGGCGCGCCGCCCGCAATGGCTTGATGAGATTTGTCGTTAGCCTCTGTGGGTAATAAATCCACTAACACCTCTCCAAAACTGAGTAATACCGTCATATGGATCCCTTTATATTTCTATTAGTTAAGCAAAAAGCCCATGCTGGATGGGCCTTTTAAATTGTCGGTTTTAAACCTAAAACCCGCCGGAGTTAAAACTCGTATTTCAAGGTTGCACTCGTGGTTCTGCCATTAATGGTGCGAGCGCGGATAATATTGTTATCAGGAATCGAACCTTCCTCAGCCTCTGTGATACCCGTGGCGTCAAACAGGTTGTTGACGTTTAAGGAGACACTTAAGGCCTGAGTTAAGTTGTAGGTTGCAAAGGCATTGACCTGATTGTAACCATCAAACTTCAGATCATTATTATCTTGTGCATAGGAGTCAGTAGTGCCAATCAGGTTGATGCCCACTGAACCTTGGTCAAAGTTATAACGTCCCATCAGCGAGTAGATAAAGTCGGCCTGTCTTCTTGGAGTATTCCCGACAACGTCGGGTGTTAGAGCATCCTTAGCAATTTCAGCGTCGGTCCAAGTGACATTGCCCCTAAAATCGAAGTCACCGATAAAATAGGCCGATTCAATTTCAATTCCTTTGGCTTTGTACTTACGGTCGAAGAAACGCTGACTCGTCGCCTCAAAGTTTTGCTCTTCGGTCTCGGAGTAGAAAGCGGTCGCGAACACCGATAAGTCATCGTAACGGTACTTAACGCCTAACTCATATTGATCCACATTATCGACCGCATCTTCTTTTGCCACTGAACCATCGGCACGAACCTTACCAAATAACAGGCGATCCGCATTAGCGCGGCCACCATGACTCAAGCGACCAAAAGCAGCTAAATCGCTGTCAAACTGATAGTTTGCACCGAGTGAATAGGAGGTGTAGCTCCAGTCATAATTCACAGGTTGCGGATTAGCATTATCGATAGAAGAGACACTTTGCTCAGGAATAGAGATTACGCCATCCAAGTTCATATCGACTTGCGATTGCACATTGCCGGCGTAGTAACCACTGGCATCGCCGCTGTCGTAACGCACACTGGCATCCAGCGATAAATCCCCAAAGCTTGACGCGACCGCAAGATAAGGCGCCTTAATGTTGTATTCGGTATCGTAATTACGTTGGCAACAGTTGCCCCAATAAGGCACGCCATAGCCGTACAGTCCAGCATCTGAATAGGCGGTACCATCGGCGGCCACAACATCAAGCAATGCGGCGTTATCCCCTTTGACTTCCATCAAATAGGAGTTCCACATCCAGGTCATATTGATATTTTGGGTGGCATTGTAATAACCCAGAGTAACGCTGGTATCGTCAAAGGTTTTCGTTAATTTTAAGTCGTTTACGATTGAGCCAAAGTCATTCATCTTAACGTCGAAGGTATGGATCCGCATGGCGAGTCCATCCATAGGATTGCCCGCATCAGGGCCATTGGCATAAATCAACTTGGCGCCAGTGCCCGCAATACTGGCCGCAATGTCGGCGCCATTAGCCACTTCGGCTGGGAATGGTGCCATAAAATTGCCGCTCACATCCGAGAAACGGAAGCGGTTTTCGACCTGCCAATCATTGCCTAAATCAAAAGACGCCTCTAAACCCACAGAGTTAACCTCAGGGTTCATCCCATCGCGCATATCACCGCGACGACGCTCACCATCGGCGCCTAAACTCAGGGTTGAGAGAAAATATGCTGACTGGATGGCATCGGATTTCGCATTAAAACCTGGAACAGAGCTACCGTCCGAATACATTGGCATGGGTAAGTAGCCAATACTTTTATCATCTAAATGTTTGAAATAAAGACGAACATAGCCACTATCGAACTCTTTGGTTATGTTAGCTTTTACCTGACCACCTTTGTTGGCGTCATAACCTGCTTGGCGAGGGCCTTCACCAGTACGCACAAAACCACCCACATGGAAACGCAGGCTGTCATTGATGCTCGAGCCATATTCAAAGTCAGTACGGAAGGTATCGTAGTCCAAGCCAAAGGTGGTAGACACGCTGCCAGCATCCGAGCTCCCAGTTTTACTGATCACGTTAATAATGCCGCCGGGAGCGTTACTCGCCGCAGTGGATGCCGAACCACCACGAATAGATTCAATGGTTTGTACTGTAGAGTCTAAACGTAAAAAGATATCCGCATTACCAAAGGCAATATCGCCAAACTGTAGAATTGGTAAACCATCTTCTTGAATTTGAAGAAACTTAGCACCACCCGATGCCACAGGTAAGCCACGTACAGCAATGTTAGCATTACCTTCGCCGCCCGTTGATTCCACCTTCATGCCCGGAATGATTCGGAACGCTTCGGCGGATGAACGTGGAGTACTAACCTCCAACTCCACGAGTGATACGCTGCTGACTGACACGCTCGAGTCCATGACGCGAGTACCACGGGCCACGCCCGTAACAGTAATGCGCTCAAGGCCTAACGCATCTTTCTTGGTTTCTTCCTGCGCGGGTGCATCGGCAGCCCAAAGCTGAGAACTCACCAAGACGGCGATTGTGCTTAACAAGAATTGTTGTGATGTGCGATTTATCATTTTTATGTCCCCACCCATATTTGAGAAGCCGCCCTCTCCCCACGGCGACTTCTACTGAAATTGTTGTTAATCGATTAGCCTGTTATTTCACTTTACTAAAAAACATCTTAATCGATTAAGTTAACAAGTTAGCAACTAAATAACAAAAAGCAAGTGCATTTTTTGTACAAACCAACAAACTTAAAGTGGGAACAACAGACAATTAATTGATTCATTAAAGAAATGTGACATAAAAAATTTTTCTGTCACATTTCAATTCAAGCGGTTTCACGGCTTAACAGCGGTTGGGAAGGATCTTTAATCAGATTAACCCCCGCTAGTAGACACAACAAAACGGCAAACCCAGTTGCGAGGTAAAAGCCATACTTCACATGGCCGAAAATATCCCCAACTAACCCCATACAAAGGGGAGCCAGCGCCGCAGAAACCGCGGTAAAAAACAGGATAACCCCAGCCACAGAACCGTGCTGCGCCACGGGGAAACAACTGATCCCCTTGGAGTTTAAGGTGGGATATATCATTGACATAAACAGCCCAGAGAGGGGCAAGAGAATAACGGCGGCCTCAACACCATAGAGCGTAGAACCGAGATAGCAAAGGCTGATCGCCAAGCTAAACCAGAACATAACCTGTTGCCACGAAAAGTAATTTAATATCCATCCGCCCAAAAACCGCCCACCCGCTCGCAGGGTAAAAAAGAGGGTTAAGGCATAGGCCGCCAGTGCCGTGTAATCCCCCTGATACTCTTGCAGCAGGCTAGGCATCCATACATAAATCGCTACTTCGGTGGCCACATACAAACCAATCGCAAGGGAAAACCCTAATGCATAAGGGTTTTTCATCATACTGAAGGTGTTCGCCAGATTAATTGTTTCCGTCGAGGATTGCTTAACCTGCGGATAATCGGCCCTAAACGCCAACCAACAAAGCAGCAGACAAAAGATCCCTGCCCCAAAATACAAATACTTCCATGACACACCACTGATAAGCAGATAGCTGACGACGGCAGGGCCCACCATAGCGCCAACCCCAAAGAATCCTTCGACCGTGTTCATGGTGCTGGAATGTTGTTTTGGTGACCGAGAGATATCACCGATCAGGGCTAAAGCCCCAGTTTTAAATACCCCAATTGCCAAGCCCACCAAGGCCAATAGCATCAGGAAATAATAAAACGACTCCCCAAGCGCAAATAAAAAACAGGCAATGGCGAACAACAACAACCCTAATAAAATGGTTAGTTTACGTCCTATTTTATCCGCCAAAAAACCCAGAAACAGGCCACTTATTGCGATAAAAATCATCGGCATATAATGGAAGGCGCTCGCCTGAGACAAAGAGAGGCCAAATTCAGCAATCAGCTGCGGGATAATCACGCCCACGGCATCGGAGGTCATAGCAAACATAAAAAACATTAAATACGTCAGCACTCTAATACGAGTGTGATGGCGATTTTCTACAGAATTTGAATCACTTACCATACTGTTTCACCTTATCGTTATCGCGCCTAACTCTCTCTGAAGCTGGCTAAGCCCCAAACAGCTTTAGGCATTATTTATGTACAGCAGTGAGCTAATCCCCCCAAAACCTAAGACTAACTCAAAAATAAAACAAACCACTTGAATAATGTTTCACATTGGTTAAATATACAACTTAATCGATTAAGTTTGTTTGCGCAATTTATAAATAAACGCGGGCAAACTTTACTCTGGGAAGGCTACTCAAACGTGGGCAAAGTATGAAAAATCAAGTGCAATTGATCACCTATGTCGATCGGATAACCGGTGCCGGACTCAAAGAACTCAAAGCCTTACTCAATAACGAGTTACAGGGGTTATTTGGGGGCGTTCACCTACTGCCCTTTTACTATCCTATCGATGGCAGCGATGCGGGTTTTGATCCCATAGACCATGTGCAAGTGGATTCACGCTTAGGTGATTGGGACGATGTCAAAAGCATAGGTGAAGAGTTCGACATCATGGCCGACTTGATCGTTAACCATATGTCCGCGGAGTCTCCCGAGTTTAAAGATGTGCTCAAGCATGGCAAACAATCGGCTTACTGGGATTTATTCCTAACCAAGGACAAGGTATTCCCTGAGGGATTAAGCAAGCAGGATCAAGAAGCTATCTACCGCCCTCGCCCAGGGAGCTGCTTTAGCACTTACACCTTAGCGGATGGTTCAACGGAAGAGTTTTGGACCACCTTTACCCGTAACCAAATCGATATCGACGTACACTCCGCAGCAGGTAAAGATTACTTAAACCGTGTATTGGCGCGATTTAACCACAGCAAAGTCAATTTAATCCGCTTAGATGCCGCAGGTTATGCGATCAAAAAGCCCGGCACTAGTTGCTTTATGATTGAGGAATCCTTCGAGTTTGTAGATAAATTAGCGAAGCAAGCCAATCAGTTAGGCATGACAACCCTAGCCGAAATTCACTCCCATCACATGACGCAAATCGATATCGCCAAACGGGTCGATATGGTTTACGACTTTGCATTACCACCGCTGATTTTACACACGCTCTTCAGCCAAGATTGTCGTGCCCTGAGCCACTGGCTTGAAATGGCGCCTCGCAACTGCATTACCGTACTCGATACCCACGATGGTATCGGCATTATCGATGTGGGCCCAATGGATGGCTTACAAGGATTATTGGACGAAAAACAAATCGATAATCTGGTTGAAACCATACACAAAAACAGTCAAGGCGAGAGTTTACAAGCCACAGGGGCAGCCGCCAGCAATGTCGATTTGTATCAAATCAACTGCACCTATTACGATGCCCTCGGGCAAAATGACCTAGATTACTTGATGGCTCGAGCGATTCAGTTTTTCGCACCGGGTATTCCGCAGGTGTACTACGCAGGCCTGCTTACCATACCCAACGACATGGTATTGCTAAATCAAACCCATGTTGGCCGAGATATTAATCGCCCCTATTTAAACCGAGAAAAAGTGCAACAAGCCCTGCAAAAACCAGTGGTTAACGCTCTTATTCAATTGATTAAACTGCGTAATAGCAGCGCCGCATTTCATGGCCGTTTTACGATGGCAGCCAGTGGAAAATCACTAACACTCACATGGTCTGCGGTAAATGCGCAGGCGAGTCTTAATCTCGACTTTGCCAATAAGCAAGGGCTGATCACCCTGCTTGATGAGCAAAGCATCGAAACCCAAATCAGCTTAGCCGACCTGCTCACCCCAGCGCAGGGATAAATACCAAACATAAAACAAAAGGCGCTTTAATAGCGCCTTCTTCATTTAAAAATCAATATATTAACAGCTTTTACCTAAACGTAATTCATACCCTAATACCTGAGCATGTACGGCATCGTCGATAAACATCTGCGCCGCCATTTGGCCTTTTTGTTCAGAGTATTGATAAACCGTAGTCAGCGGAGGATTCGAGCGAGTCGCCTCATCAATACCATCAAACCCCACTACACGAATATCCTCAGGGATCGCTAATCCCATCGCCTGCGCCTCACCCAGCACGCTAAGAGCAATTAAGTCACTCATGCATAAAAATACGTTGGGCCTTGGCGTCGAATTTAGCGCCTCCTTGGCCGCTATCCGTGCATATTCCGCATTACTTTCAGGAATATTCCAAATCCGATCATTGCCAAGGGTAATACCGGTTTCCTCAATTGCCTGTAAATATCCCTGCAACCTCTGGTGTGCAATCGACATATCGATTTCGAGCAAATTCAAATCGTAAACTCGACAGGTTAAATGGGTATCGAGCAGTCTTAGGCCTAATATTGCAACCTGATCGGTAGGTGATTTTAATGCCAATTTTGCCACCTCATAGGCGGCTAACTTATTGTCAATGCTGACAGCGGCGTTGCGGTGGATATCAAAATCCACTGTAACCACCTTCTTCTTAACCTGTTTCAATTGCTCAGCAAGCAAGGCATTGCGGGGGCGACCATAACAAATAAACCCATCCACAAAATCTGCCACCGCATTCACACTGTCAGAGCTGCCCGAAAACAGCAATAAGTTGAGTTTTTCCCGCTCCAATACCGAAGCCACACCCTTCATAAACTTACTGGCGACAGGATCGGACACCATATATTCAACACTATCGGACAATACCAGCGCGACGGTATCAAATTTGCCTCGGCGTAAGGATTGCGCCGCCTTGTTTGGGCCAAAGTAACCCAATTTAGAACAGGCGGCCAAAATTTCGTTGCGGCGTTTTTCCGATAGTTGATCGGGACGATTAAAAGCATTAGAAACAGTGGCGTTAGAGACACCTAGCTCGTTAGCTATGCTCTTTAAGGTCCAGTTTTTAGTTGTCATGCAGAATTCCTGGCAAAGAATGGGGTCACAGCGGAAGCTAACCTATCGCAAATACTACACAGCTTAAATCCGTCGTGCACCAACAAATCTACTCATGATCCCTAAGCGCTGTGGCGGGCGAGAGATACCCTACAATCGCAGAGCTGAGCGCCACCAAGGCCGCCGCGATAAAACCCCATTGGAAGGCGTGATGCACAACCTCAATGGGTAGCTTTTTTATCGCCGCAATCCCCACCTGCGCCCCTTTGAGCGGTAACAAGCTATATAGCAACAGGCTGAATAAGGCCGTACCAATTGCCGCGCCCATGGAGCGACACAAGGACACCATAGCGGTAATTTGGCTTAAACGCGCCTTGCCCGACACACTCTGCACAACTAACTGCACGCTGGGCATCACGGTTCCTAACCCTATGCCCACCAGCACACCTAATCCGCCAATAAGATCCGCATTGGGCGGGACTAAACCGATAGAGAGTAAACCGATAGAAGCCAGCCCCATCCCGAAGGTCGGCAACCATTTAGGTGCTACATCTCGGCTCAACAACCGGCCCGCAATAGTAGAACCTGTCACTATACCAAAGGTCATTGGTATCAGCAGCAAGCCAGTTTTGGCCGGATTGGTTTGCAGGCCGACCTGCAAGTAAATGGGTAAAAAGAAGATCATCGCAAACAGACAGGCGGCAAACAGCGCAGCGGTTAATAGCGGCATATAAATGGCTTTGTTGGCGAGTAAATCCAGCGGCAAGAAAGGACTCTCACGCTGACGCTCCCACCACAACAGCAGGGCGGCGCCCACAAAGATAAATCCCATAAAGCCTAAGCTTGTGGCCGATAGCCAAGCAAAGCCTTGCCCTGCCACAGACAACCAATACAGCAACGCCGTAATGATAGAAGGAAATAACAGCACGCCAATCAAATCAAACCGACCCAGTCGTACAGGTTTAACACTCTGTTTATGCAAGCGATTAAGCCGCCAAACCGCCAGCATGGCCAAGGGAATATTCGCCCAAAATAACCAGTGCCAAGAATAGGCATGCACCACAAAACCACCAATCACGGGACCGCCAACACTGGCGAGGGTAAACATAGCGGCAAAATAGCCCTGAAAACGCGCCCTTTGCCGTATCGGCACAAGTTCACCCACAAGGGATTGGGACAGACTCATCAGCCCGCCACCGCCGAGGCCTTGGAGAATCCTTCCGGCAATCATATGGTCCATCGTCCCGGCACTGGCGGAGACAATTGAGCCTAACGCGAACACCGCCAAGGCAATCATCAAGATTTTGGCGCGGCCAAAATTATCCCCCAGCCAGCCGTAAATAGGCACACTGGCCGCCATTGCCAACATATAGCCGATAGTGATCCACGAGGCTTGCCTGAGGCCACCCAAATCTTCAACGATGGCAGGAGTTGCGGTGGCGAGTAGGGTTTGATCGACCGCCGCCAAAAACATGGGTAAGAACACGGCGGAGAAAATCGCCAGAAAAACCGAAGTGGGTAGAGGCTCATGTTGGGACGAAGCTGACGCTGGGGTCATAGAGTCTCTACCTGTGATTAAGGCTTAAATTCGCCTTGCATTCCAATACTTTGATGCCCAATAGCTATTAAGTAGGCTCGAAATTTTAACCCCTTGGCTCGTCGAGACATGGAGGAAATTATTCCCGCCCACATAAATACCCACATGGTGCGTGCTCCAGCCAGTTTTAAAGAACACTAAGTCCCCCTTACGCAGTTGATCCCGCGCCACGGGTTTACCAAGTGCTTGCTGCTCCTCCACTGTACGCGGCAGAGTCATACCCAACATTTTTTGGTAAGCGACCGACACAAAGGCCGAGCAATCGATGCCTTTCTTGGTCGCGCCCCCCAAACGATAAGGTACGCCGCGCCATTCGGAATGCAATTCGGCGATATTGCTATCGTTCCAAACGGAGACGGGTTCAACTTGCTTAACCACAGGCTTAGGTTCTGGCGCGCTCGCACAGGCACCAAGACCTAAGGCTAAGATAACTATCAGTAATCGTTTCATTAGCGTAAAACTCATCGCGGGCAATTCTTGCGTAATATCGGGTGCTATCAAAGCGATAACTAACATACCGTGAAAAAATCGATGGTAACAGCCTAAGCTAATCTCAAGCTTAAAACTATAACGCCGTCCACAATAAGCGAATACCCACCAGCACCATTAAAATCAAGATGATGCGTTTAAACAACCTATCGCTGATCTTATCTTGGATCGACAACCCCAGTTTTACCCCTAACCAAGCCAAAGGCGCAAGTAACAGAGAAATCAGAATGTTACCTTGGTTAATTTGCCCGAGCAGACTGTAGGGCACTAACTTAACCAGATTCACCACCGCAAAAAACACCACTGCCGTGGCTAAAAACTCTGGTTTGGCCAAACGTAACGGCAGCAAATAGGCATTGAGTGGCGGCCCGCCTGCATGGGCCACAAAGCTGGTAAAGCCTGCGGTTAAGCCGCAGAGTCGTCCCACCAAAGGTGAAGGGGTCGCTTGGGTTTTATCCCCTAAAACCAAGCCATAAAGACCAAACCCTAAGGACACACAGCCTAAAATCGCCCGTAAGTAATCTTCGTTTAATCGGTCGAACAACCAATAGGCTATACCTATGCCCACAATCGCCGCGGGTAAGAGGATCCATAATTGGCGTGGATTATGTTGGCCCCACCACGAACGAACACTTAAAAAATCCATATAAATCAGCAGTGGTAACATGATTGCCGCCGCAGTTGCTGGGCTTATGGCTAGCGCTAACAGGGGCACAGTCAAGCCACCGACGCCACCAGCAAAACCCGATTTAGAGATCCCAGTGATCAACACCGCAGGTATCGCCACCAACCAAAAAACAGGGTCTGTTAACATCCCTTATTCCTAATATTGCGTTAAAGTCATTAAGGTCGAGCATGAGTAACAGAGCTTGAGGGCGATAACACGCCTCGCTGCACCAGCATAAATGTTAAATCTATCCGTGTCTAAATGAAGATAAGGAGTCGATATGAGTCAAATGCAAACGTCGCCGTTTTACGGCGGCCCAAGGGAATGCCCCGTCGAAGATGGGCGGATCCAAATCCAACATATAGCCTCCAAAATCGGTGATGTAGGCGGGATACCCGTAGCGCGGGCGATTCCGCAAAAACCGCGTCGACTCATAGGCCCTTGGTGTTTTCTGGATCATATTGGTCCTGTCACCGACGGCCCCTTAATGAATGTGGGCGAGCATCCCCATATAGGCCTTCAAACCTTCACTTGGATGCTGGAGGGGGAAATCATGCACAGGGACAGCCTAGGCAGCACCCAAGTGATCCGCCCTAAGCAAGTCAATCTGATGACCGCAGGCCATGGTATCGCCCACACCGAAGAGTCCGTCGAAGGTCATCGCACTATGCATGCGGTGCAGCTATGGATTGCGCTACCGCTGGAACACAAAGACACAACCCCGAGGTTCGACCATTATCCCCAGCTGCCCACTTGGCAGGAGGCGGGCGTCGAATTTACCCTATTGATTGGCTCGTGGAAGGATAAACAAGCGCCCACACTGCACTTTTCACCGATCGTCGCGCTTGATATTTTTGCCACAGAGGCCACTCAACTAACACTCAGGCTCGATCCGCGATTTGAATATGGCCTAATGCCACTTGAGGGCCGATTCGATATCGACGACGAATCCTTTGATAACAATAACCTCGCTTACCTTGGCATGCTGCGCGAGGGTATAACGCTCGACCTTCACCAAGGCGCACGTTTACTGCTGATTGGCGGCGCGCCCCTCACCGACACAGTCAGTATTTGGTGGAATTTTGTCGGCCACAGCAAGGAAGATATCGCCAGTGCCCAAGCCGATTGGGAGGCCAAGTCCCCACGTTTTACCACTGTGCCGGGTTATAGTGGCAAACGCTTAATGCCGCCGCCCATCCCTTGGTAATCCGAGCAGTAATACGTTATCGCGAGGTAATCGAGCTAGACTACCTCGCTTAAGGCGGCGTTTGCAGCCACTATCTAATGTAAGTTGGCGAGCAAAACCGCCTGCCTGATGCAAATGCCAGACAACACCCACACGCCAAGCCCCAGTAAATTTTACGGATTTTTTACGCGCTATCCCCACAGGCCTTTGCTAAAGTACCCTTAATTTCCGCAACGCCTTAGCCGTTATGACTTTTGCAAACACAGTATCCATCAACCAATTCTGGCGCACGCATCCCGCGATATTTACCGCCATGTTGTTAGTGGTAACGTTAATAACTAGCTATTTTATTGATGTATTTTCAGGATCAGCCATTGCCGTACTGCTTATCCTGCAATTAGCCGTGGTCGCCGTGGCCCTGCAATGCAGTGCCAACTATGCCTACTTTGTGGCCGTGTTTGGCGCCGTCAGTTTCAATTTTTTATTTACCACGCCGCGCTATTCGTTGCAGATGTTCAACGTCGAAGACATAGTCAATCTAAGCGTATTTTTGCTGGTCGCCCTGACTAGCAGCAAATTGGCCGAACATTACCGCCGCCAGCAGCATGCACTCGAACAGGCGCAGCTCAGAAACAGCATTTTGCTCTCGGTCTCCCACGATTTACGCACGCCACTTGCGACCATTATCGGCACCTTAACCACGCTGAAGGAATACCAAGCCAAGCTCAACCCAGAGCAAACCGAGGAGCTTATCGACTCGGCCGCCGCCGAGAGTCATCGCCTGCACCAATATATTGAAAATCTTTTGCAGGCCACTAAGTTACAACATGGCGCGCTCAAATTTAGCCTAGACGAAGCCAATCTACGCGAAGTGCTACAGCGCACTATCGCCCGCTTTCAAACCGCGCAACCTAGGATCAAAATTCATAGTGAACCAGAGCTACCGCCATTAATGATTTGCAGCTCTTTGATTGAACAGGCGATTTTTAATGTGCTCGATAATGCCCTGCATTATTCCCCCACCAACCAGCCTGTGATCGTAAGCCTCTATCGCCACCAAGATATGCTGCGTATCGATATTCAAGACCTAGGACAAGGCATAGCCCCATCTCAAAAGGAGGCAATTTTCGAACTGTTTTACCGCCAACATCCCTCTACCGATGGCGGTGCTGGATTGGGTCTACCTGTCGCCAAAGGGATTATTACTGCCCATAACGGGCGTATCAGCGCCGAAAGTGTTGCTCAAGGCAGCCTGATCCGCATCGCGTTACCGATAACGAAGGAAAGTGCATAAATGGCTTACAAGGTGTTAGTGGTGGATGATGAGCCGCAAATCCATACCTTTATGCGGATCTCACTTGAGGCGGAAGGCTTTGAATACGTGAGCGCCACCAGCACAGCCACGGCGCTCAAACAGTACCGCAGCCATCAGCCACACCTTATCGTGCTCGACCTCGGCCTGCCAGATGGTGATGGCATCGAATTGCTCCATGGGCTGCGCCAGCAGGATAAGACCCCAGTACTGGTGCTCACCGCCCGCGATCAGGAGGAAGAAAAAATCCGCCTACTCGAGGCAGGCGCTAACGATTATCTAAGTAAACCCTTTGGTATCAGGGAATTAATCGTGCGTATCAAGGTATTAGTTCGTGACCTTGTGGATACCTCAAGCACTATCGATATGCTGCAATTTGGCCCGCTCACCCTGCAAAAGAGCAGCCATCAATGCTGGCTTAACCAGCAGGAAATCGCCCTCACCAAAAAAGAGTTTGCCCTACTGGTTCAGTTAATGTCCCACCCTGGGCAATTGCTGAAACAGAGCGAACTGCTGCGCAATATCTGGGGCGAAACTCACCAAGAAGATAGCCATTATCTGCGGATTTTAGTCAGCCAACTGCGTAAAAAGCTTAACGATAGTGACGAACAACAACTAATCAAAACCGAGCCCGGTTTAGGGTATCGACTCACCGACCTCGGCCCGCCCTAGGCCTGCTCGCCTCATTCTTTAGCTCAACCACACAAGGATATGAAATGGCACATTTTACTGTCATCGGATTAGGCCGCTTCGGCGTTGCTGTAAGCAGAGAACTGATCCACTTAGGTCATACGGTTACGGGTGTCGACAATGACCACAAAGCTGTTGAAAAATATGTAGAAAGTCTTACTGAAGCGGTAATTTGCGACTGCGCCGATGAGGCGTCGCTGCGGGAACTCGATCTTACCAGTAGTGAAGTCGTGATTGTCGCTATCGGTTTTGATATGCAATCGAGCTTACTTTGTACCCTGGCACTGAAAAATCTCGGCGTGCAAAATATTTGGGTTAAAGCCAGCAATAAAGCGCACCACACCATATTGTCTAAACTCGATGTCGCGCGAATTATTCACCCCGAGGAAGATATGGGGATCCGCGTCGCCCAGTCGCTAAACTACCCTATGGTGAATAACTTTCTCGCCATCGGCGATGGGCTCTATATTGTTGAAATCCATATTAAAGCCCATTTACATCAAGTCACAGTTGGCCAACTACTCGGGAGCCTACAAGAGAAAAACACCGATGAGCAAACCAATGTGCAACGCAGCCCTAAAGGCAAAGTCGCGCCACTGATGATTAAGCGCGGGCAGAGCGTATTTAACAAGATTGATAGTGACTTTATCCTACACACTGACGATGCCCTATTCCTCTGCGGTAGCCGTGCCGAGTTAAAACAGCTCGCACCAAGGTTGGTGTAAGGTGGTTCAATGGCATCCTTCGCTCACCCTAGAGCACACACCTAAAAGCGGTAAAAAACTCTTTGGCGCGCCGCCCTTTATCTTAAGTGCAAGCTTTGCTCTGCTGATCCTCGTTGGCACTTGCTTGCTTAAACTGCCCATTGCCACCGAGTCGCCTATTACTTGGCTGCAAAGCCTCTTTACCGTGACCTCAGCGGTGACGGTCACAGGGCTTGTGGTCGTCGATACTGGCAGTGTGTTCACGCCCTTTGGCCAAGTGATTATCGCGCTGCTAATTCAATGCGGCGGCCTAGGCTTGATGACCTTTGCCATTGTCACTCTAATAGCGCTGGGCGGTAAGATAGGTTTCTTGCAGCAAACAGTGGCGAAAGAAGCGTTTAATCAAACCGATACCTCTACCTTAGTCTCGACTGCTAAGGCCGTACTGGTGTTTTCGCTATTGGTTGAAGCCGTGGGTATGCTGATTTTATCTGTCTACTGGAGCGGCGAATTGGGTTGGCAAACTAGCCTGTTTCACGGCTTCTTTTATACCATTAGCGCCTTTAATAACGCGGGTTTTGCCCTAAGCCCAGATAGCTTAATCCCTTATGTCGCAGACCCAGTTATCAACATCACTATCACAGGTTTATTTATTGTGGGCGGTCTTGGGTTTTCGGTGTGGATTGACCTTAAGCGCAATAAACGTTGGTCGAAGCTCACCGTCTACAGCCGCATGATGATCACCGGCACCATACTGATCAATGCCGTAGCCGTGATAGCCATTTACCTGATTGAATACAACAACCCCAACACCCTCGCGCCCTTAAGCGAACTCGGCAAATGGTTGGCCTCTTGGTTTCAGGCCGTAACCCCGCGCACCGCAGGCTTTAACACCCTGCCCATAGACCAACTCGAGGATGGTTCCACCCTATTGATTTTAGTGCTGATGTTTATCGGCGGCGGCTCCCTCAGTACCGCCAGCGGCATTAAAGTCGTGACCTTTATGGTGTTAATCCTCGCCACCTACGGCTATTTACGCCGCGATGAAGCTGTATATGTGTTTAAGCGCGAAATCCCCAAAGACACCATTAGCAAGGCACTCGCCCTAACGATGATCTCCATCGGCGTCACTTGGCTGGCAATATTCGCCCTCGTGCTTACCGAAAAAGCCCCAATGATGGATATCGCCTTCGAAGCCGTATCCGCCCTCGGCACAGTCGGGTTATCCCGTGGATTAACAGGCAATTTATCCAGTGCAGGCCAAGGCATTATCATCTTTATGATGTTTATGGGGCGCCTCGGCCCACTGATGTTGGCCTACTTTCTTGCCAACCCAAGGGTAAAAAAACTGCGCTATGCAGAAACCAAATTGGCGATTGGGTAAGGATTGATTGGTGGCACAACAAATTTACTGATAATCAGAGAGTTATAATCTTGAGCCAGTGGGATGGTCGAGTTGGCTATGGAAGCGCTGATGGATAGGCGAGCCATGGAAGGCGAACTGGCCGTTAAACACGGATGTTGTGCGGACGGTCGTCTCTCTAATCGACATCACTCGCCTTTTTAGTATTAGCGTAGTCTTTAAGTTTTAAATAAATACGCAGCACACTTTGGGAAAATTTTCGATTTAAACCCTTAACTCTAACGCGTCTGTTTCAGATAAAAATCTCTATGGGTTAACGCCCGCATTTGCGGCTGATTTAGAGCACAGCGGAAAACCAGCCCGCCGACAACATACACTTGTTAGTTTCGTTGGCGATTCTTCTTTCTCCAACCGTTATTCTTAATTCCACTCTTGTGTGGCCATTTCAAAAGCTTTTTATAGATCTCATAATCGAACACCTCATCCATGTCCTTACCACCCTCGAAGTAGAATTCATCTTCTTCGATTCTTGCGCATATTCTGAGCAGCTCGTCGTTGATAATTGAAATAAACTGCTTTGCATCTTTTTGTTTTATTTCCCAAGGGGTTGAAACTCGACTATCAGTATCGATCTTACCTTTTGAGCGAGACAAGCCAACGTAGATTGCATTTTGCTTTTTCTCTTCAAGTTTTCGACTTTGGATCAGAGAAATAAACTTTGGCGAATAATCATCTGTTTCTCTTGCCACAAAGCTCCATTGCTTTTTTGGATGCAAGTACAGAAGCTTTAGCCATTCTTGCTCAAACTCAGCATCAGGATAGCCTTCATTAGTTTCAGATGACCATATATAGTGATCTACCCAGTTGGCCTTTGAGAATTCCTCTAATGCCAAGACTGAAAGCTGAAGAGCACTCGGGTAGGAGCCATTTTCATAGAGCAACACAGAGTCAAGATGAAGACGGATAGTATTTCTCAAAGACTCCGTAGCAATTTTATTCAGCTTGTACTTTGAGATTCCGTCTTCTTTCTTCACTGATACTCCGATTCAGAAACTAACGCCCTAATCATGGGCAAAAAATTGTTTGCTAAAATGTAGAGGAACGAAAACAGTAAACTGTTTTTTGTCCCAATTTATTAGCTTGTTATTTAACGCTACCACGATACGTGACCAATTGCTTCTTTGTACGATGCCAGCGCTTTATATATTGCCAGTTTGACTCGTAACTTTTTGACAAACACCTGATAGCAAAAGACAGGTAGCAGCCAAAAAATTAATAAAGCAGATTGGATGAATAAAAGGACAAATACAAATTCGTTGAATATACCGTCAGCTAGAAAGAAAACTAATACAAAGAAATTTACTCCCACAAAAAGCCAAATAGCCCACCGAGCATCTTTAACTAATAGCTGTAATTCTGACGATTGACTCTCAGGTTGCATCACGTTCCCTAGTTACATAACATTTTATTAGTGCACATGCGCGTTTTCCAAACATACCACCTAATCAATACAGCTTATATCTGGCTAATTTTAAATGACTTTTAATTATGCATATTGGGATGTCGCGCACGGATATTGTTCTCAACGCCCTAAAAAACAAGCGTTTTAAGATATGACTTTACACCTATCCAGATTTGGACAGTTGTGGCGAAGCGCTAAAATGAGGGCTAATAGATGAACTTTTGTAGTGCAACATATTCGTAAACTCCCAAATGAACAAACGAGGCTAGCAAGTGGGGCAATATCTTTTAGCCAGATGAACAGTTGAATGGTCGTTAAGATCGGCATTGTTGCAACTGTGACCGTTAGCGGCATTGCCGCTCTTTCACATCTGACCCAAGGGATATGGAAAATGCCACTATGATGTCGGGAACATCATCGGCCATGTGAACGCGGCATTTACACTTCCATGTATTGCAGATGCCGCCGTCGAGCCTATAGGGATACTTCTTGTAAAATAAAAGGGCGGCGTGTCACTGGGGAAATAGTGACAATGTATACAACGCCAACTGCCTTGAATTGTTATGTGCAGAAAACAAACTTAAATTTACGTATTCCACCGCGCTAACTGAGAATTTCCCAATATAAATTCGATCTCATTTTGCGACAATACATTTGCATCTTCAGATTCAAGCACTTTAATATCTAAATGACATCCCATATTGGCACAAAAGAACTGTACTATTTTCAATCTAAAACGAGTAAGTTCATTTACTTCTAACTCTTTGCTTGCGCTACTTAGCAACTTGAGAGCATCAACTCTTATACGGACGTATTCTTCATCAACCCAATGTTCATCTGAGTCATCCTTAAAATTGTTATGACAAGCGATTTCTAGTTCATTTAATTTTTCTAAATATTTCTTCAAACTTTATTGTTCCCAAACACTAAACCACTCGACCTGCTGCCACGCCAGATGCCCAGGCCCATTGGAAGTTAAACCCGCCTAACCAACCGCTCACATCCATCACTTCACCAATAAAAAACAGGCCGGGGACTTTAATGGCTTCCATGGTTTTGGAGGACAGCTCATGGGTATCCACGCCGCCGAGGGTCACTTCGGCGGTGCGATAGCCTTCGGTGCCATTCATTAAGACTGTCCAGCGATGCAGATCGTCGACTAACTTGTCGCGCTCTGCATGAACCAGCTGATTTAAGGCTTTGTTGAGCAAAGCCTCATCGAATAACACTTCCACCAGCCGCTTAGGTAACCACTGGCTTAAGGTATTACGCAGACTCTGTTTAGGATGTGCGGCCAGTTGTTGCTCTAAAGCCTGCGCGGCATCCATATTGGGTAATAGATTGATTTCTATGGTTTCGCCCGCTTTCCAATAGTTGGAAATCTGCAAAATAGCAGGGCCAGATAAGCCTCTGTGGGTAAAGAGTAAGGCTTCGCTAAAGGCGGTGCCATCTTTGGCGGTAATACGGCTCGGTACGGCAATGCCCGACAACGGTTCGAAGCGAATTTTATCTTCACTGTGCCAAGTAAAAGGCACCAGACCCGCATGAGTAGGCAACACCTTAAGCCCAAACTGCTCGGCCAATTGATAGCCGTAAGGCGTGGCACCAAGTTTTGGCATTGATAAACCGCCGGTGGCGATCACTAAGGAGTCGCAACTTAACTCGCCATTTGAGGTGTTTAGCTCAAAGCGGCCTGCCTCGGTTTTGCTCACCGCCAGAATATCGGTGCGAAGTTTAATGCTCACGCCAGCCCATTCACATTCGGTCAGCAGCATAGTGACTATCTCTTTGGCCGAGTCATTACAGAACAGCTGGCCATGGTCGCGCTCGTGGTATTCAATGCCGTGGCGCTCAACCAGTTCGATAAACTGCTGCGACGGATAACGCGCCAATGCGGATTTAACAAAGTGCGGGTTGCCACAGATAAAGTTGGCGGGCTCGACTTTCAGGTTAGTAAAGTTACAACGGCCACCACCGCTGATCAGGATTTTACGCCCTGCCTGCTTGGCATTATCGAGTACCAGTACATCACGACCTCGGTAACCCGCTGTTGCAGCACACATTAATCCTGCGGCGCCGGCTCCGATAATAATTACATCATGATGTTTCACTCTTATACTCCAGTCGATAAATTAATTTGGCGATTGCCCATCATCCCAAATAGTTCAAAGACTGAGTTACAGTATTGGTCTTCGATATTAGGGTAGATATTCCGCGTTCAGCATCCAATCCTAATGGATACGGCCGATGCCGACAGCTGCCTGTCACATTAAGGCGATAGCGATCGGACATAAATCCCCTCTTTCACCATCTGACCTCCAGGGATGGAGGAAATGCCCGCCTGATGTAGGGAAAATCAAGGGCCATGGCGATCGGGGATACTTCTTGCACCAGAAGTCCACGTATAAAAAAGGGCGCTATTTTAGCACCCTTTATTTTATTCAGCATCATCACGGCTCGCGCTTTATTGCGCTGGCGTTTCTGATTTCTTTTCTCTGCTGAGCAGTTCTTTGGCGGCATCCAAGGGCGCTTTGCCTTGGTATAACACTTGGTAGATTTGCTCGGTGATCGGCATTTCGACGCCCATGCGCTTCGCCAGGGTAAACACTTCTTTAGTATTGCGATAACCTTCAACCACTTGGCCAATTTCGGCCTGGGCGGTATCCACATCGCAGCCTTTACCTAAGGCTAAACCAAAGCGGCGGTTACGGGATTGGTTGTCGGTACAAGTTAACACTAGGTCGCCTAATCCAGCCATGCCCATAAAGGTGGCAGTACTGGCGCCTAAGGCTTCACCTAAGCGGGTTAACTCGACTAAACCACGGGTGATTAACGCCGTTCTGGCATTAGCACCAAAGCCAATACCGTCTGACATCCCCGCACCAATCGCGATAACGTTCTTCACCGCGCCGCCTAATTGCAGGCCGATAAAGTCGTCGTTAGCGTAAACACGTAAGCGTTTAGGGCTGTGCAGCAATTCCACTAGCTCAGCGGTAAATTTCGGACAAGTGCCCGCAACCGAAATCGCCGTAGGTAATCCCATGGCTAATTCCTTCGCGAACGTCGGTCCTGACAATACCGCCAGCGGATATTGCTCGCCTAACACATCACGGGCCACATCTTGCAGCAAACGTCCGGTTTCAGGCTCGAGTCCTTTGGTCGCCCATACGATGCGAGCATCTTGGCGTAACAAAGGTTTCGCTTGGGCCAATACCGAGCCAAACACATGGCTAGGTACGACAATCAGCACATTATTGCTGGCCGCTAAAGCTTTGGCTAAGTCGGCTTCGATATATAAACACTCAGGAAAGGCAATACCCGGCAAGAACGCTTGGTTGCATTTATCCTGAGCGAGCGTCTGCATATGGGCAGGATCGTGCCCCCACAACAAGGTCTTATGACCATTGCTGGCTAAAGAGATGGCAAGGGCGGTGCCATAAGAGCCCGCCCCTAACACCGTGATATCGGCAGAGTTTTTCATGTAATTAAGCGTTAGCTTCTTCGGCTGCGGGTGCAGCTGCTGCGGCTTGACGTTGTTGCACGTATTGTGCGAACAGCGCGTCGAAGTTTACTGGTGCTAAGTTCAGTTGTGGGAAAGTACCACGACCCACTAAGCTACCTACAGCTTCACGCGCATATGGGAATAGAATGTTAGGGCAGTATGCACCTAATGAGTGAGCCAGTTGTGGCTCAGTCAGACCTGCGATTGAGAAGATACCCGCTTGTTGTACTTCACACAGGAATGCAGTTTCGCCAGCGTTTTGTGCAGTCACAGTCAAAGACAGAACCACTTCGTATACGTCGTCGGCTAATTTAGCGCTGCGAGTGTCTAAATCTAACTTAACTTCTGGATTCCATTCTTTTTGGAATACAGCTGGGCTGTTAGGTGTTTCGAAAGAAACATCTTTAGTGTAAACACGTTGGATGTTGAATTGTGGGGCTTGTTGTTCGTTGTTTGCTACTTCAGCCATAATTTCCTACCTATCCTATCAATGTTATGCCAGCGCTTTTGTGGCTGGCTTTTTGTCAATTTAGCTCGGGCTTATTACGAGGCCTGTATTAGATCTCAGTACCGTCCCTACTTTCCCTTAACGGGTACTTGTGAAGTCAATCTAAACACTTAATAAAGCCCTTAGTGACTGCAGGATTAGTATGCCAAACAATGATGACGCTACTGCTGCACAATCAATTAACTATGCAGCACAGCGCATAACTGCCGCCGACAACTTATCTTTTGCTTTTTGAAACAGGCATATTCGCTGCCTGCCATTCACCCATACCACCTTTCAAGTTATACAGGTTTTCAAAACCTTGTTTACTTAAAAGCTGAGCCGCTTGAGACGAGGTCATGCCAGCATTGCATACCAGTATAATGGGACTACCTTTAAACTTTTCAAGGGCAGAAACCTGATTATTTTTGATATCCGCGAGCGTAACGTTAACTGCATCAACAATATGGCCCTTGCGGAATTCGTCATTAGAACGCACATCCACGACTTTGGCGTCTTGTCGGTTCACCATAATAGTGAGTTCTTGATGAGTAACATTTTTGATTTTTGAAAAGCTCGATTTGATCACACTGACCACAAGCATTACAAACAAACCCACCCAAGCCAGACTTAGCATAGTGTGAGCCTTAAAAAATTCGATATATTCTTGCATGGTTACAGCCCGTATAAATGGCGAAAAATTCGATAAGGGCACAGAGTATACCCATTGCCTTAGCAGATTGCAGCAGTTTAGTCACAGTTCTAGAACACAGCTCAGCCCTTGCGCCATCTCGCTTCTCTTGGCGCTCACAGAATTCGCTGAAATAGCCATTCGATGACCTTAATCTAGGTAAAGCGCTTTTTCGTACCCCGCTTACGTAGTAATATTTAACCAATTTCAGATTTCTTTAGCTTCCTTAAACTTTAAAGGTATCACCATGACGACAACTAAACGTCCAATCGCGTTGTTGATCCTCGATGGCTGGGGTTACCGTGAAAATACGCATATGAATGCGATTTACCACGCCAACACACCAGTACTCGACCGTCTCAACGCCCAATATGCCCACGGTTTAATTTCAGGCTCAGGCTTAGATGTAGGCTTGCCCGATGGGCAGATGGGAAACTCTGAAGTAGGCCATATCAACTTAGGTTCTGGCCGAATCGTTTACCAAGAGCTGACTCGTATCAGTAAAGCCATTGCAGATCATGAGTTTGAACAAAATCCAGCCCTTTGTGATGCCGTTGATGCGGCAGTAAAAGCTGGTGGTGCAGTGCACATTATGGGCCTGCTCTCTCCCGGTGGCGTACACAGCCATGAAGAGCATATCGAAGCCATGTGCCGCATGGCAGTAGCACGCGGTGCCACTAAAGTGTACTTACATGCCTTCTTAGATGGTCGCGATACCCCACCTCGCAGCGCCAAAGGCAGCCTAAGCCACTTTGATGATCTGTTTACTACATTGGGTCATGGTCGTATCGCCTCGATTATTGGTCGTTACTTTGCTATGGACCGCGATAACCGTTGGGACCGCGTGTCTCAGGCTTACGACCTGATCACCCAAGGCAAGGCGAAGTTCCAATACGATAACGCTGTGACCGCATTAGAAGCCGCTTATGAGCGTAACGAAAATGATGAGTTTGTGTCGTCTTCTGCCATTACCGATAGCGAAGGCAAGGTTGCCAGCTTGAACGATGGCGATGCGCTGATTTTCATGAACTTCCGCGCCGACCGCGCTCGTCAAATCACCCGCAGCTTTATCAATGCCGATTTCGACGGTTTTGAACGTGCAGTGATGCCAAAGGTTAACTTTGTAACGCTGACCGAGTACGCGGCTGATATCAAAGCACCTATCGCTTATCCTTCTGAAAACCTAGTAAATACCTTAGGTGAAGTGCTGCAAAATCGTGGCCGTACTCAGTTACGTATCTCCGAAACTGAAAAATACGCCCATGTCACCTTCTTCTTCAACGGCGGTAAGGAAGAGCCATTCAACGGTGAAGATCGTATCCTGATCAACTCACCTAAAGTGGCAACCTACGACTTACAACCTGAGATGAGCTCAACCGAGCTGACGGATAAGTTAGTCGCAGCGATTGAATCCGCTAAATACGATGTGATTATCTGTAACTACCCTAACGGTGATATGGTGGGTCATACTGGTAACTTCGATGCGGCGGTTAAAGCCTGCGAAGCTGTCGATGCCTGTATCGGTCGCGTAGTTGACGCACTGGCAAAAGTAGGCGGCGAATGTATTATTACCGCCGACCACGGCAACGCCGAGCAGATGACCGACGAGACCACTGGCCAAGCCCATACGGCGCACACCAGTGAACTCGTACCCTTTGTGTTTGTTGGCCGTGACGCCACCATAGATGAAGGTGGTAAACTGAGTGATGTAGCCCCAACGATTCTGCACCTGATGGGTGAAACCATTCCCGCAGAGATGACGGGTAAGCCCTTAATCCACGTTAAAGAGTAGTTGTTACCTAGTGAGCACTCGACTCCCCGTTAAAGCCAGCATTATTGCTGGCTTTATGATGTTATCTTTCTCGGTCTACGCTTCTGATTTGGAGAAGCGTCAGTCCGAGTTGAAATCCATCCAAGCGCAAATCAACCAACAACAAAGCGCGCTTAAAAACACCAGTAAGCAGCGGGAAAAGTTACTCGCACTGCTACGCAGCGATGAAGAGGCGATTGCGGCGGCAGCCAAAAAGGTCAATAGCACCAAAACCAGTTTGGCGCAGATTGATAATACGCTTGCCGAACTCAAGCAACGCCAGGAAGAGTTAGAAACCCTCAAGGTGAGCCAGCAAAATACGCTTTCAAAACAACTTGCGAGCGCATACCTAGCCGGTAACCACGATTACACAAAGATGATGCTGAATCAGCAAAGTCCCGCCACTATTGAGCGGATGTTGGCCTATTACCAATATCTCAACAAAGCGCGGATGAAATCGATTAACGAGTTAAAACAAACCATCACAGAGCTGGATGAGATTAAAGTCACCCAAACCAGCAAGCAAAAACAATTAACTAAGTTGATGGCCGAGCAACAAGTGCAATCTAAGCGCTTGAATCAAGAACAAGATCAACGCCAATTAACCCTCAATGAATTACAGCGCACCTTAAACACTAAAGGTGCCGAACTCGAACAACTGCAAATTGAAGAGGCCAGCTTAAAACGGGTCGTTGAGCAAGCACTTAAGGCCATGCGTGACAATCCTTCGATGGAAGGCTTCGATAAACAAGGCGGTAAACTCAAATGGCCAACAAAGGGCCGTGTTACTGCTGGTTTTGGCAGCCCGAGATCGGGCCAAGTGGTGTGGAAAGGCACTATGCTCTCTGCGCCCGAAGGACAAAATATTCGCGCGGTTTCTGGCGGTAAAGTCATCTATGCCGACTGGCTTAAAGGCTTTGGTATGGTGATGGTGATAGACCATGGTAAAGGTTACATGAGCCTCTACGGCCATGCACAGGCCCTGTTAAAAAGCCCTGGAGACATGGTCAAAACCGGTGAAGCAATTGCTTTAGTCGGACGTTCGGGTGGACAGACAGAGCCTGGCCTATACTTTGAAATAAGGTATAAGGGGCAAGCGGTCGATCCAGCCAAGTACTGTCGTTAATCAGTACTGTCGCTAAGGTGGCCGTCCCCATCAACATCGGGGACGGCTATGAAACATCTAATCCGCAATATCGTCTGCCTTGGACTCGGCCTAAGCCTAGGCCTGTCCATTAGCCTCTCCAGCCAAGAGAATGCCAAGTCATATCAGAGTGACTTCGACTACCCGCTATTGCAGGATGTATTAGAAACGGTCGAAACCTATTACGTTAAAACCGTTTCCAAAGATGAGCTAGTGCAAGCCGCCATCAAAGGGATTTTTGAGCATTTAGATCCCTATTCCAGCTTTTTAAATCACCAAGAGTTACTCGACTTAAAAGACTCCAATCGGGGCGAATACTTCGGCTTTGGTTTTGAAGTCGCCAGCGATAAAGACCATATCAGCATTATCGCGCCCTTTGCAAACTCGCCCGCCGAACAGGCAGGTATCCAAGCGGGTGACATCATTATCAAGCTAAATAACACGCCAACCACCGAAACCAATCTTGCGGATATCCTCAATCAAATCAAACAACATAGTCTGAGTAATCAGGGTATTCACCTCACCTTAAAGCACCATAAAGATGACGCTCAGTTCGAGGTATCACTCAAACCAAGCACTATTACGATTCAATCTGTCGCCAGCAAATTACTGGATGGTAATATCGGCTATATTAGGCTCAGCAGCTTTCAAGAAAACTCCACCGAGGATATGGTGCGCAGTTTAAGCCAGTGGCAAAACGCGCATCTTACGGGCTTGATTTTAGATTTACGCAATAATCCCGGCGGCTTGCTGGATCAGGCAATCAAAATTGCCGACCTGTTTCTAGCTAAAGGACGAATCGTCTCTACCTCAGGCCGCTTCTTCGATGCCAATTCCGACTATTACGCCTCCCCCCAAACCATGCTGACCAATGTGCCTATGTTAGTGCTGATCAATAAAGGCTCGGCCTCCGCCTCCGAAGTCCTCGCCGCAGCACTACAAGAGAATGGTCGCGCCAAGCTGCTCGGTGAAACCAGCTTCGGCAAAGGCACAGTACAAAGCCTGATCCCCATACTGAACGACGGTAATGCCATCAAGCTCACTATCGCCCAGTACAACACTCCCAAAGGGGAAAACATCCACGCTATTGGCATAGTGCCAGATATCAAAGTTGCAACCGAAACTGGCCCCAATCAAAAGAATATGGCTATAATCGACGCCATCTCAGCACGAACCGATGTCAGCCAAGACAACATAGTCATTTCCGCTATTTCTTGGATACAACATCATGACTAATAAGAAGAAATAGTGCGTCTATTTTATATATTGGCCCTTTTGGCTATCAGTATTGCGCCAAGCAATGCAGCTCAAATCGCCTTGATCATCGATGATATCGGCTATCGTCACACCGACGAAGCCGTGCTTTCACTCCCCAGCGCAGTCACCTTATCGGTGCTGCCACACACGCCGCTCAGCAATAAGCTAGCCAAAGCCGCACATGCCAAAGGCCACGAGATTATGCTGCACTTACCCATGCAGGCGCTCAATGGTAAAGCCTTAGGACTCGGCGGTTTAACCAACAAAATGAGCGAAGCAGAGATACGTAGCAGTGTACTTGCTGCTATCGCCAGCGTGCCCTTCGCTCAAGGTGCCAACAATCATATGGGGAGCCTGCTGACGCAGCTCGATGATCCTATGTTATGGGTAATGGAAACGCTAAAGCAGAAGCAGCTTTACTTTATCGATAGCATGACCACCAAATTCACTAAGGCGGGAGATAAGGCAGATTTACTCGGCGTGCCACTGCTACGACGCCAACTCTTTCTCGATAATGACGTCAGTGCAACAGCGCTGGAAAAACAGTTTAACTTGATGATAAGTCAGGCTCACGCGCAAGGCAGTTTAGTGGCCATCGCGCATCCTTACCCCGAAACCATTCACTTCTTAAAAACGAACTTAGCACGCCTAAAGGCGGAAGGAATTGAGCTAGTACCGACATCACGCTTGTTGCCCATCGAACTAGCCCATGAGAAAGGCGCTAATCCAACTGTAAGACAGAAATAGTCATATCTGGCAGCAATGCTAGCAACTCATTTCGATTGCTTACAATGTCCTCCAAGCTGTATTGATCGAGCACGCTTAAATACGCCTCAACCGCTTGGGCTAATACGCCCTTCAACTGACAGGCGGGAGTGAAGCGGCAGTAAGGTTTGCTGCAATCAATCGGTGCCAGCGAGTTCTCTAATGCACGAATGAGTTGCCCAAGATTAATCTCGCTCGCTGGTTTCCCTAAACGAAAGCCACCCATCTTACCGCGAATGGTTTCTAGATAACCTAACTTGCCTAAGTGATGCACAATTTTCGAGACATGATTTGGTGACAAATCGAAGACCTCGGTAATCTCTGCAATCCTAAAAAGGGTTGTTCTATCGGGCTGAACCGCCAAATACATCAGCGTGCGAACACCAAAGTCGGTATAGCGTGTTAACTGCATAATTCACCTGTCAGCAATAAACTATTGAGATGTTTGAGATTCAAGGTTTGTGATCAACCAAAGCGCCTCTTCGTTAGAATCCCCACAGACATCTAAAGACGCTTCAAAATCACTACAAACCGCAGGACGATCAGGCGAGCCGAAAATCAAACACAAATTATCATCACTGAGCTGCACACAGCGCTCCCCAGCCGCCTTACCATTTGGCATTCCAGGGATCCCACTGCTAATTGAAGGTGCAATACAACAAGCACCACAGCCTAGGCGACAATTCATTTTATTACTCGTAAAAATTGGTAAACATTATACCGTTTAATTTATCTGTGGGCAGAAACACAGTTCAATACTGCCAAGTGGCGCACAACCACCTCACCCACAAATGAAAAACTGACCTGTCCAGCCGTAAAAATAAGCAGTCTATCATAACGAAAACGGCTCAATTCTTTTAATAAAAATGATGGTATCAGAATAACTTACAAGAATGAGACAGAGTACAACACCGCTGATAGTTAGTCTGAGTAGATTTATCCGGCGAATAAACGAAAAAAGCCTCATCTTTCGATGAGGCTTATTTCTTTATGTTGGCGGAGCGGACGGGACTCGAACCCGCGACCCCCGGCGTGACAGGCCGGTATTCTAACCAACTGAACTACCGCTCCTTTAACTTAACGTTTGCACATTAAGCTAAA
>NZ_JAMDJP010000016.1:0-107728 GCF_023475945.1 Shewanella sp. 8A | reverse complement strand
AAAATGATTGAAAGGTGGTTGTAAATAATGTTACAATGTGTGAGAAGCAGTCTAAATTCTTCGTGAAATAGTGATTTTTGAAGCTAATAAAAAACACACGTGGAATTTAGGAATAATATTTTTCGAGAATAATGATGCAAAAACGTCTTCTGACTTTGGCTGTGACTGCGGCCCTATTAAGTACAACGACTCAAGTCCATGCCGCAGGTTTTCAACTTGCCGAATACTCAGCAACTGGCCTAGGCCGTGCCTTCGCTGGTGAAGCTGCGATGGCGGATAATGCTTCGGCACAAGCGCGCAACCCTGCGATGCTGACCTATTTAGAAGGTCGCCAGTTATCTGCTGGTGGTATCTATGTGATGCCAAATGTGGATGTAAAAGGTGATGTAAGCCTAAGCTCGCCTCTGCTTGGTCCTAATCCAATCGTGATGAACGGTGATGCTATCGATGTCGCCGATGACGCTTTGGTACCTAACTTCTATTATTCCAATCAGTTAAATGACCAATGGACTTGGGGTCTAGCGATAAACTCTAACTATGGTCTTGCCACTGAATTGCCAGCGACTCATGCTGCGGCCATTTTTGGTAACAAGACATCAGTAACGACCGTTGAGTTTAATCCAAACATTGCGTACCGCATCAATGATGCCGTCAGCGTTGGTGGTGGTGTGCGTATCGTTTATGGCGAAGGTGAAATCGGTGCTTCGTTACCGGGCTGGGTGGATAAAATTAAACCCGGTTTACCTCCACAAGTAGCTGGTATGCTGCCTCCTGGTGGCACTGAACTTAAAAGCATGAAGGGTGATGACATTGGCTACGGTTGGCAACTCGGTGCTAGCTGGCAAATTAACCCAGCCCATCGTTTAGGTTTGGCTTACCATAGTGGTGTGCAGCTTGATCTAGATGGTCATGCTTCAGGGGTGATTTACGATGGTGGTCAAAATCTATCAATCGAAGGTTATTTACCCCTTGAGTTACCTGCGTTTGCCGAACTGTCGTCCTATCACCAATTAACGGATAACTGGGCGATGCACGCCAGTGTTAACTGGACCGATTGGAGTGTATTCGATCAGTTAGTGGCGTACTTCCCTGGCGAAGTAAAACCAAAGGGTGGTTTAGAGTCTGACTTAGTGAAAGAAGAGCACTTTGAAGATAACTGGCGCTTTGCGTTAGGTACGACTTATCAAGTGAACAATGAGTGGTTAGTGCGTGCGGGTGTGGCCTTAGATAAAACGGCGGCAACTAATGAATGGCGTACAACAACTATCCCTGACTCAGATCGTCTGTGGTTCTCTGTTGGTGCAGGTTATCAGGCGACTAAAAACCTGAATGTTGATTTCGCGCTGACTTATATCCGCGCCACGGGTGATGCGCCAATTAACGAGCAGCAAAATCTGTTAAACCTCGCGACTGTTAACTTTAACGGTGAAGCCAGTGGTAATGTCTGGTTAGCGGGTATTCAAATGAGCTACAAGATGTAATATCAAGTTTGATTAAAACAGCCCTGAATCTTCAGGGCTTTTTTGTATCCTCAATCTAATAAGTTGATTTCCGTTTAGGCATGTTTGCTGGTCATTAGGGAAAATTGCGAATATATTCATAACATAATCAACAAGCCATCAGGCTCCATGTCGGTCTAGATGTGTAATAACATGACAGTATCTGTAGCGGCCACTGAGCTGGCGAAGCTCGGCAAATGCGAAACGATGATAAAAAGATTTGCTAAGCATCCTCGCCCTGCCCCAGCAAAACGCCCACAATCGCCACAGGGAACCGATAACACCCTTAGAGGTGAGTTCGCCCATTTTCGGTATGAAGCTGCTGCCCTGCGCTTCATGAACAGTGCTGCGGGGGCTAAGCGTCGCATCTACCAGTTAGTGTTTGCAGCAACGGTAGCAGCGGGAGTATTGACACTGCTGGCGGCATGGACCACCAGCTAGATAGTATCGACGGAACAATCATGAGCAAGAGAACCAAAGACAAAGACGTGGAGAAATTAGACGTAATCAAAGACTCACCACAAATGAGCCTGTTTGAGATCATTGAGTCTCCGGCCAAAAAGGACGACTACTCCAACACCATCGAAATTTACGATGCGCTGCCCAAGTACATCTGGGACCAAAAGAGAGAACACGAAGACCTTTCTAACGCTGTAGTGACGAGACAATGCTCAATCAGAGGTCAGCAGTTCACAGTAAAAGTGAAACCAGCCATCATCGAGAAAGATGACGGTAGAACCGTTCTGATCTATGCAGGACAGCGAGAGGAAATCCTTGAGGATGCGTTACGCAAGCTCGCGGTGAACGGCAAAGGACACATGATCGAAGGCAAAGCCGGAGTTATGTTCACTCTGTACGAACTCCAAAAAGAGCTGTCAAAGATGGGTCACGGTTACAACCTGAACGAGATCAAGGAAGCCATTCAAGTTTGTCGCGGTGCAACACTCGAATGTATTAGTAATGACGGCGAAGCCTTCATCAGCTCCAGCTTCTTCCCGATGGTGGGCTTGACCACCAGAGGTGAGTTCCGTAAGAAAGGTGGTAACGCCAGGTGCTATGTGCAGTTTAACCCTCTGGTAAACGAATCGATCATGAATCTGTCGTTTCGTCAGTACAACTACAAGATCGGAATGCAAATCCGCTCCCCTCTCGCCCGGTACATCTACAAAAGAATGAGTCACTACTGGACTCAAGCATCCCCAGATTCGCCATACACGCCATCACTTATCAGCTTTCTGACCCAGAGCCCTCGTGAGCTCAGCCCACGTATGCCAGAAAACGTCAGGGCCATGAAGCTCGCGCTGGAAGCTCTCATCAAACAAGAGGTCATAAGTGATTACGACGCGAACCAGATTAAGGATGGCCGCAAAGTCATCGACGTGCGTTACGTCATAAGGCCTCACGAGAACTTCGTGAAGCAGGTAATGGCATCCAACAAGCGTAAGCAGCAAACAGAACTAAGAGCCATTAAGCAAGGCATGATTGATCACGACATCATTGATGAGCGCCAGCGTAAGGGACGATAGCTGCCAGCATCTCCTTGCTGAGGGATCATGAAAAAGGCGCTGATGCGCCTTTTTTCATGCGTAGAGGAAATTCGATCTCCAAGGCTTCCAGTCAAATCCAGAAAACGGGATGACATCGGCATATGGGAAACCTGCACGTATACAACGAACTGGAGACCATATGCAGCGGGGACTTTCGCTCTATATATGGGTTTGTTGCACGTTAAATAACGGTGCAACCTTAAAACCGTGCAAGCTCGGTAGAAACTCTGCAATAGGGAGTCTCGCAAGACCAAAGCTGAACTTGTAAGACATTGATACTTAAAGGGCTGATGTGTGGGGGAGCTGCACGTTATGGGGTTTGATATATGGGAGCGTTGCACGATTGACAAAGCAGAACAAAGATTGACAGGACAGGACAAACACCAAAAGTGGTCAAAATTACCCTGACAGTCCAAAGTGTGACCATGTTCACGCTGAGAAAGGCTAAAAGTTATCCACATTTCCTGTGTATAAGCACGAGGTTGGTATGTGGGTACGCTGCACGACTACATGTGGGTATGCTGCACGGTGCAAAAAACGACCAAATTTGATATGTGGGTACGTTGCACGTTAGTAGAAAATATATGGGGCAACTGCACGTTTAAGGGAAAACATATGGGTACGTTGCACGAACGACAACACAAATATATGGGAACGCTGCACGAACGGTCTGTTTTTTAAAGATTTTGTGGAAAAAAAGGGGGTTCCGTGTGGATAACAGTGGATAAGATCCAGAGGCATATGGGAACACTGCACGGCAACCTATGGGAACGCTGCACGTAACTATGTGGGTTCTTTGCACGGTACAAACAGGGGATTCTCAATAATATCAAGGCGTTGACGGCATATTTAGAGCGGCTAACCTATCTTTAACCGCTTTTAATCCTTTATACAAAGATCAAAGATCTTTATATTTATCCTTATGATCGCTGAACAAAAAGTAATCACCTTTGTTTTTTTAGAAAAAAGTCTCGTGCAATAGGCCAAACACGATTAGTATCACCAACAATACAAACATAGACAGCACAAAGTAACCCGACTCATACAGCACTGTTTTGATCAATGAGGTAATGCGTATTGATCTTCCAGAGATCCGCCCAACGATCCATTGATATGCAACGAACGAACCTAGACCACAGAGCAACACTACCACCACAGAAACAAAAGAATGATCCCTCAGAACAGACTCACTCAACAGACCGTACTGGATACTTAAAAATACGAGTTTGCCTATTCCAAAACCCAGACCTAAAGCAACGATTCCTCGCACCAGCACTACCTTAAAAGACTGAACCCATGTCAAATCAAGATCCATTGCCTTCCGCGAAGAACGGCGCACCAGCACAGTAGATATAACTAAGCCCAAAAACACCAAAAGAACAAAATCAAACATTGCCACCTCAGCACAAATCAATCAGAACCACAGGCCTCTCGGCCAAACGCACCACCAGGAAGAGCCCACCTCTGACCCTCAGGTACGAAAATAGGGAGTGTGTAACTTTCTCTGGATACCTGCTCCAACGCTTCAATATCACTTATATGTATCGGCGCAACAGCAGAACCTAAATCAATAACGTCAATTTTTTTCCTTGATACCGTTACACCAAAGGTTTGTTCATACCGAGCAATATTCCAAGCTCTATCAGGCCAGTAGTGACGGATCGTGGACCAAATCCGTTGTGAGTTGTAGATACAAGTCATACATGACGACCGGCTCCAGCCAAGCCGATATGGAACTGGAGCCAGGATACGATGACGCTCTATCACCTCCCAGACTTGCTCCTCGCTCCAGTGGAGAACTGGTCTCCAAGCGTCCACTAACCGTGCAGTCTTCCCATATCTTCTGTCACAAGCATGGGCTTCGAGCTGGTTATACTTCGATCTGTTTGCACTTTCCTCACGTCTCTCACCAGTGATAAAAAGGATCTTCTTCTCCTTAAAGCGCTCCTGGTTATTAATCGCCCTACGGCCCACATCAATCTTCAAGGCAGATGAGCACCAACGTGTTTGCAATGACGGCGATTGCTGTGGAAAACGAAGGCGTGTGCCAGGCTTAGATCTATTATGGTCTCTAGGCAGCACCAGAAGCCCCTCAGGCGTTTCTACGCGATGGGGGTGGCTGTAGGTATTCTCCTTGAGCATTTCCCCCTCAAAACCGCCCTCAAGCCATGAGAAGTGCATTGTGATACCCAGTGCATCCCCAAGCTGACGGCAGTAATCACGCATAAAGGCCCAATCCATCAAAGAACTACCTTCCTGCCCGTCAACGTCATGGTGCCAGAATTCCACCTTTGACTTATCAACCCCCATGTCTACCAGTCGCAGATACGCAGCAATTGAGTCTTTGCCACCTGACAGACAAACAATGATGTGGTCGTACAAACTCAAGTCCACATCCGGAGCAGAGAAGTACGTTGTTCTTTCATCACAAACCTGCTTTGAAGACATACCGGTAAGAACCGATTCCAAGGATGGCAAGATCACATGGTCATCGAACAGATCTCGTTGATTTTCTCGTTTTAACATAAGCCGATTTTTTTCTTTACTGGGTTGTTTTTATGATTTACAGTATTATAAAATGATACTGTGAAAAGTAAAGTTTTCAGATCGACTAATCACTCAGGAGAACTTGAGAAGCACCAAAAAGCAATCTAAAGGTGGTTTTTCGGTGATTGGTGTTCAGGTGGCACCTGTCGCAATTAGTTAAAAGTCATTAGAAAGTGGTTTTTTGGTGGGTTTACAGTTTGGAGATGAGTATGTGGGAACATTGCACGGATAAAGGGGGCCGCACATGAAAGCGATTAAGCGGTTCATCATATGGGTTAATTACGGGCTTGAGGGCTGGAGCATTTTTGGTTCAAGCGATGACTGGGATGAAGCTGTATCCATCCGCTCAGAAGCTATAGACGAATGCAGTATTGATGAAGATGACATCATCCTGGCTGAGAACAAAAACGAGCTGGTGGTGAAGCCAGTGGCTAAACAGATGACAGAGTGGCACCGAGAGCTGGAAGCTGTCCTTATGACACTTGACGACTGCCAAATGGAATGTGACGGCATGACATGGGCGGTAAGTCACCTACTGAACGAAGCTGGTGTCCCGCATGACTGCATGTATGGATTTGTGCGAAACGAACAGACCAAGGACATCGTTACACCTCATTTTTGGGTTGTCCTGGATGATGGTTGGCTGGTGGATCTTAGGCTTCGCATGTGGCTTGGCGATCACGACAACATTCCTCACGGGGTATTTCATACCGATAACGAGCCCGGATTTTTCTACAAGGGAGACCCTGTTCAAAACCATAAAGGGATGAGATTGGGCAAAGCTGTCCTGGACATCATGACCGACGGAAAACTTTCACATGTGAAAGTTCCTGAACGACAAGACGGAGAATAATAGCGTGGAATTTGATTACGACAAATCAGTGTCAAACGCACATCTTGAGGCTGCTGGCTGGGGTATGGATGCCTTTAACCACTCCAATCCATTTGAGAGTCATGTCATCTATGTACGTGATTATCGTAACGATCACATCCGTCTGTTCACAATCAAGCAGGCTGACTTCGACACCATAAAACTCCCCCTTCACCTTACCTCCGACATGCTGGCTTCGGTGATCGCTGAGTTCGTATCAAAGGCTGCAAAAGGAAAATTGAATGCTAAGGAGTCCGATACGCTGGCTCCGGCCTTGGTCGGCTATGCCAAATCAACGGAAACTTACCGGAGCTGGCGAAGAGTGTCAGGGGCAGCAGAGCGATTGCACATGGTAATCAACATTTACGCCGGTTCTGGATTGTTGAGGCCTTTCATTGCTCGGGCTCCTAAGACCGTCCTGACGAGCCAAGAGGTGTTGGCATTCTCATCGCAGGTTAAAGGCATGGATGTATCTAATCATCCTGAGTGGTTTAGGGGCCGGAGGTAGTCATGAAGGCAGCTCTCTGGATATTCGTCCTGATCATCGCCCCTTTCGTCATTGCGAAAGGGGACCAGTGGCGCAAGCGCGGTATTGGAGACACCTGGGCGTGGTGGAAATCAGAGAACATGCCGCCGGAGCTACGATCAGCCACTTTGTTTCTGTCCGAGCAGGATGTATCAACCACTCTGCCGGTGCCAATGCACGGCAGGGTTGATCAGGTGTACCAAACAAAGAGAGGAATTCTCATCCCCCTGGACACAAAGTTACGTCAGATAAACCACATCTATGAGTCAGACATTATCCAGCTCTCTGTTTATCAGGTAATTCTGTCACACAAGTACAAAGTGCCCGTTGCCAAGTACGGCTATGTCCGAACCGTTGTGGAAACAGCAGACGGAGATAAAGTCCGTTACATCAAAACAACCCTTCTTAGCGAAAAAGAAGTGGTCAAGCTGTGGCACCGCTACCAATCGATCCGTTCTGGTCAGGTAAAACCCTCCTGTTCCTGTGGCGGAAAGTTTCACATGTGAAAGTTTTTTTTGTGAAAAATCGGTTGCCCGAATTGGGCAGTTAGGCGGGGTTGCATTTTTAAAAAGTCCTGTACGCTGGTTGGCATAGGAGGTGAATCGTGGCTCAACTTAAACATAACCGCTTAGTCATGTTGGGGTCCCTGATGGCAACAGTTGTAGCTGCCGCTAATGGGTTGAGCTTTATCACCCTTATGGCTGGTGGAATAACCCTTCTCCAGTTCTTGGCTTGGAAGCAACAAGATGCTGTCCAGAGTCGTTTCAAGGCTGCGAAGAATGCTTTTGAAACGTTGAACGTCATTGCGTTCGACAAGCACTGGGTAGGTTCAACCGCGACGGTTGCAAAAGTGTCGAACATGCTTACCCCGGCAGAAAGACTTGATAAACCTTGGGCGGTACAAGTTCTGGCAGTAGCCGAAGGTGGAACCTGGTTCGCAGTTGACCTGCAAGTGACTGGTACTAACAAAGTTCAGATGCTCAGTCTCCACCAGCTCAGTGAAAAGGCAGCAAAGACTATGTTGGCCTTTGACCTCGAAGTGTATGAGAAATTTTTCGGAAAACCTGATGTTGCATGAGGAAAATGTGATGGAAAAAATCAAAAACGTAGATGCTGTGGAATTCACAGTTGAAGATAAAAAAGCGATGACCCATGCGGCATACGCCCAGTGTATCTTCATTCTGGCCCAAGCGCTTGCTTTCCCTTCCCTGGGGATGGCTGGCGCTATGGTTGCAGCTTTATGCGGCATGATGCCGTGGCTGACTAAATTCGCTAAAGAAGCCCCGTCGAAAGCCTTTGGTATGGTGATGGCTTCACTCTGTATTGCACCTGTTTACGGGAAGCTCTGTGAGCTTGTGATCCACGCGATTCAGGGGGCTTGAGCTTATGGGGCTAGTACGAGCTCCCTATCTCTTGGCTGAGCTTAAAGAACGCGGCGGTGATGAATCTGCTCTGGCTAAGATCATGCAGCCCGGTTGCAGGATTGGAGAGGAAGACCTGCGAGCGTTGGCCTCCAAATTAGGGATTGAAATATCCTCTCTGGCTCCAGCGCCAGAGAATGCGGCCAATACCCGGTTCAAAGCAAAGCTGAGAGGAGGTTTGGCCTCCTTTCTTTTTGAGTATGACGGGTGTTTTCGACATGCAGAAGGCTCCAGCCATGCAGAAATGCTGGGTATCGAGCAAGAAGATGATATTGGTCTTCCGAGTCGAGCTGCTGATGCCATGCTCTTGGAAAAGACTCTCTACCAAGTGATAGCTCGGGCCAAATATATGCTGAGCAAGATCGACAGCAAATTTGTTCGGTCAGAACAAGCAATAGAGTTCCGTGAACAACTTGCTCCAGGGATCTTCAAACCTGGTTACAGAGGGTTCCGGTTCAAGGAAGCGGCTTCTGGTGATTTGCCTACTGTCATGATTGATGGTCGGAAATTCAATTGCATTGCCAGTATAGCCAGAGCACATGGACTTGATCCGGTTACAGTGCGGAGACGCATTGCGGATACCGGAAAGACCGCAGAAAAACTCACCAATGATGAGTGGAAACTCATCCTCTCCAAGAAAAAAGGTAAAGGAAAACCCTTCACCTACCAGGATAGAACCTACAGCAATATTGCTCAGTTCTGTCGTGAGCATCAGCTCAACAGCAACCTTGTTTACCAGAAAGTCAAAGATCGGGCTGATAGCACTGATGAGGAGTTCTGGGGACAGATTATTGAAACATGCAAAAGGAACGACTAATGGCAGAAAACAAAGAAATCCCCTGGGAGAGAGAACTCATTGAGAAATACATGTTCACCCTTCACAAAGAGCAAGTGAAAGATCGTCGCTGGCGGACAATGTTGCGTGTGCTTCGTGCATCAGGCTTCGTACTTCTCATGGTCGGCTTCATCATCCTAGCTTCCAATCCAGGTGGAATGCCTTGGCAAAGCGCCAAAGCAGCAGCTCCCCATACCGCCTACATCAACATCCGTGGCGAGATTGCAGCAGGAACGCTGGCAGACGCGGACCATCTTATTCCGTCCATTCAGGCTGCATTCGACAACCCTAACTCTCAAGCGGTAGTTCTTCGCATAAACAGCCCAGGAGGTAGCCCTGTTCAGGCTGGACGGATTTATGAGGAGGTGAAGGCGCAACGGGCTCTGCATCCGGAGAAAAAGGTTTACGCCATCATTGATGACATTGGTGCCTCAGGCGGTTATTACATCGCCTCTTCGGCGGATGAAATCTATGCAGACCGCGCCAGTCTGGTTGGTTCTATCGGCGTTATCAGCTCCGGGTTCGGGTTTACCGGCTTGATGGACAAGCTCGGCATTGAGCGACGGGCTATCACCTCCGGAGAGCACAAAGCACTTCTCGATCCTTTCTCCCCTCTTACCGCTGATATGAAGACGTTCTGGGAAGGAGTTCTATCAAAAACCCACCAGCAGTTCATCGAGCGAGTGAAGGCTGGTCGGGGGGAACGACTGAAAGACGACCAAAAGGTGTTTTCTGGATTGCTCTGGAATGGTGAGCAGGCCAAAGAGATTGGTTTGATTGATGGGCTGGGTAGTTTGAACTCAGTGGCGCGAGACGTCATTCACCAGACCAGCCTAGTGGATTACACACCAACCGAAGACATCATCCGGAGACTGACTCAACGAGCCAAGCTCGAAGCCAACTCGTTCGTGCAAGAACTCAGCGCTGTGAAAGTTTACTGATAGGAGCAATTTGATATGACAGAACAAAGTACCAAAACACTACGCATCGGGGTTATTGCCGCCGTTTTTTTAGGGCTTGTAGGAACCGGCTTCGGGATTTACCAATTCGTGAAAGAGAAAGAGCTGGCGCAAGAAATCGCCAGCGTGAAATCCACTGTGAACCAGGTGAAGGATGCCGAAGGCGTCACTTTCAAGAGCAAAGCCGAGTTTGATGCGGCTGTGGCGGCAAGCATCAACAAGTTTGTCGAGCAAAAACAGCAATCGGACATCGATCAAAAGTATGCCCAGTTTGAGGGGGCTCCCGAAAAGGTTGAGGATGGCAAGCACATCTATGGGGACCTTGGTGCCCGATTCACGCTGGTGGAGTTTTCTGATTTGGAGTGTCCGTACTGCAAGCAATTTCATGACACACCAAAACAGATTGTGGATGCCAGTAAAGGGAATGTGAACTGGCAGTGGAAGCACATGCCCCTCGATTTCCATAACCCGGCTGCTCACAAGGAAGCTCTGGCCGCTGAATGTATTGCAGAGCAGAAAGGCAACCGAGGCTTCTGGGTCTTTATTAATGATGTATTCCAGCGTTCCCAAGGTAACGGGCGCGGCGTTGAAGACCTTGCTTCCGTTGTCACTGGCGTAGGTGCTGATCTGGATGCTTTCCGTGAGTGCCTCAGCTCTGGCAAGTACGAAGATAAAGTTCAAGCTGACATCCAGAAAGCCAAGAGTTACGGCGTTAATGGTACTCCAGCCACCTTTGTTGTAGACAACCAGACAGGTAAGAGTCAGTTACTTGGTGGTGCTCAACCAGCACAAGCCATCATGGCGGTGATGCGAAAAATGATGATTGAGTCGCAACAAGACGACTCAGCGAACCAATAAAACTTTCACATGTGAAAGTGGAGTGAGAACTGATGATCAATACAACAACTAAATTGGGATGTTTGCTTGGGGGGCTGCTTGTCCTGTCGGCTTGTTCCAGCGCCCCTCAGCCAAGCAACGAATACAAGATGGCTCTGGATGATACAAAACAGTTATGTGAGGCATGTGCTTTGGTTGGTAATGACCTGCTGGTGGCCCTTAACAAGTCATGCAATACCCCGATGACCCCTGAGAGTTTTACCGGAGTCATGAATAGCAACCCGATGTTTGCAGCAATGATGGCAATTAACTCCATTGGTGGAACCGATCTCTATCAGGTTTATCGTGACGCAGCCATAGACACCCTGAGTTGCAATGAGATGGACTCTTGGCCTGAACGGACCAAGATTCGTTTCCAGCAGCCCGATATGCAAAAGGTGCTGGCCTTGAAGGTTTCTGCCAGACAGCAGAAAGCAAATTAACTTTCACATGTGAAAGTCTGGCTCTCCGGGGCCTGATTTCACTATGAGGTGAACCTATGGAGTTACAAGAAGCAAAAGAGGCTCTCGATAGCCTTCATCCTCACAAGGCCTCAGCGCCTTTGAGGTTAGTCATCCACCAGCCTGGAGGGATCGGTGGAACCCCTACCGTAGGGGTGAAAGCAATTCATGCTGGGTTTGATTGGGACAGCAACACCATCCTGATCTACCCGGAAGAGCAGCTCACCCGGTTAACGCCGGATGAGGTCGCCGCCATCACGAAGTCAGTATCGAATGGACAATCCTGGCATTCGCAACAGAAGCTCAAGGAGTACCGGGAGAAGCTGATGGAAGCAACAAATGAAAATAGTAGGCTCAAAGCTGAGCTGGAGAAATATTCCAAGGGAGTGAGACATGATTAAAAGCCTAATTCATCAGGGAGCTCGTCAGTTTGGCTACATGCCGGTGGAAAAGCTCAACTACGCGAGAAACATTGCCAAACGTCTTGATGAGCATCGGGAACTGGTCGAAGCCATAGCCAGCAAGACCACCTTATTGTCGCAGTGTGAATGGCACATAGGGCATCTTGCTACACAGGACGACTTCCTGATGCGACTCTACTACCAGGTGCATTCCAAGTGGCCTGAGGAAGATCCATTTGTAAGGCAGAAGCCTCCAATTCTTGGGCCTTCGACCCTCCCAGAATATCCCAGCGAACTTAATACTTACCTCCTTAATAGGGAAGGTAAAAAAAACTCGCACTTGGCGCAGGAAGCAGAATTTGACTATGGCGAAGCCAAGCAGGGGCACTTCTACTTTTACTACATCGGTGATGTGAACGGTTTTGCTATTGGAAAGCGTGACTGGGTTCCTGTCAGCGTTCTGATCGGTTTGGTATCCGGTCGCCAATGGCTGCTCCAGAAGCTATCTGATGGGACTTGGATAGATAGAGAGTCTCCACTCTGGGTTGACTGGGTTAATGCCAATCTCGACGCGGTGATGAGGACTGTAGCCCCGAGCAGGGAAAGGTTCTCTCGCAACATTCCTGATGAGCTGCGCTTAGCAGAGGAGAACTATTACGCCGATGTTCAGGATGTTGATGTCGAAGAGCGCGTGATGGCCCACACCCGGTTCGACACAATGACGCATGAATACCTTCGAGTGATGGCAATTACGTGCCCTGTAAAAGCCACTACAGCATTCGCTCTTGCGGTCCCTCCTGAAATTTATCGTTATCAGCAGACAGCGACGTCAAAGGCCCTGAACAAGGCCACTGGTGAGGCAATCGTCTCTGTCAACAAGATGGCTGTTGCCTGGTTCAAGCATAACGGTTTTGAAGTCGATGAAGAGCTGCAACTCGTGAAGGTCCCAGACTACCAGCCACTGTTCTTTGTCGGCAGTCAAGATTTATAGGAGAGGGCAATGCTAAAACGCGGAATTATCAATCTCGCTGCTAGTTACATCATTGTTGATGCCCTACTCCGGAATGCAGCAATTTGGATTTTTGGCTTGTCTTTCTCCGTTGGTGGCACTTACGTCACTGGCGAGGCCAGTACATGGGTCGTTTACCTAGCCACTTCTGGTGCAATGACACTCTGTTCTGTCGTAACAGCCTACCTGCTCGTGACCTATCACCGCTGGGGACTGATGACGGCCAGGGTCTGGTTGCTATTGAGTGCCTGCCTAAACGGCTATGCCGTCTATTTGAGTAGCCACAACATCCAGTTGGTGGTGGCACTGCTTTCCAGCCTGTTTATTGCTTTGTGGATGCTCAAGACCCTTGAGCAACCAGCCGTGAAGGGGACGTACAAGGTAATCGCTGATCTTCACCGTCAGCTATGGGGAATGTTGAAGGGGCAAACACAATGACGACGAATACTCAAAACGCGAACGCCAACCAGGTTCGGTCTTTACGCGACATGCTTGTCCCCGCCCTGTTGTTCTATGTGGTGATGACGGCCATGTTTGTGGGTCTTGACGCATTCATGGATAAACCCACCAGCATGAACCTGCCATTTATGCCGTTCCTTGTCTCGATGGTGATTTTTACCAGTGACGCACGTCGAGCGTGGGACTGGCGAAACGGGACCAAGGTTGTAGCCGTATTGACTGCGGTAGCCATGCTGTTGGCATTCATCTATCAGCTCGCGGTCGGAGAGATGAATCTCTTAGGGATTGGTGTATACCCCGCGACGGCTCTGCTTATGCTTGTTGTTACCTGGATAATTCGCTCTATCGGAAAGACGGCACCATTCCAGTTCCTGGGGAGGCTCCTTGCGCGGTTTGGTGCATCGAAGTGGGTCCAGCGTACCGCCGCAGTCATTGTGCTCGCGGGAGGCCTTTCGATCACTGTCTACGCCTACTGGCTTAACCACGGGAGCTGAGGATGATCATTGCAACGAAGAGCGGCTTGCTGGTAGCCGCAGAACTAATCAAGGAAGAGACCGGATATTGGCTACTACAGCCTCGTGACCAAAAGACGCCGGTCAGGGTGAATAAGCAGGATGACAATAAACGCGCTTTCACGCATATGGGAGACGCCCTTCGCTGGGCCGGTGATCCTGAGCTTGCAAAGCAGTTCGATGACGAGAGGGAAGAACATGCAAATTCGTGACTACATGACAAAGTTGTTTGACGCATTCGGTGATGCACAAGAAGTCACCCGAGAAATGCTTCTGGAGCAGGCAGAGCTCATTCATACGATTAGCGACAAGTGTCAAAGCACAGGCCTGTTTCTGGACAGTCAGGCTCGTTTCAACCAGTTCGTTCAAGAGATTGAGGCTGACGACAAGGTGGAGGATCGGTTGCTTCATGCTTGGTGCTGGGTGATAGACAGGATAGTGAAGGCACCAACATCCTTTCATATGGATGGGGCTGTGATTTTGACAATGCCTCTGGTCGCAAAATACCTGCCACCTGTTGAACGGGAGCCGGAAACCATCGTGGTGAATCTCGATGAGGACTACAAGGCTCCTGTAGGCAACCAAACACTCTGCGAGCTCATTATGGAACGGAGGCATTGGCCGCAAGGTGCAACGTGTGCGACCCAAGATGCGGACGGGGGAGTTCTCTACTGGGACGCCCCAGTTGATGTGGTAGATGAAGGCAGAAAGGTCGCCGGTAAGCACGGCATGATGGCCGAGGTTGGATTAAAGCATCAAGTCGATGCCTGGTATGCTGACATGAACGATATACGTCTAGCAACCGATTGGAATTCCTCTGTCATCACGCCTCACTGCTTGCTGCTTGCCTATCTTGATGTGCTCCAAAAGAACAAAGTGCCGTTTGATGAGGGGGTGCGACTCGCTGCCGAATGGGTAACGCAACTTGGTGGGGAGTCTCATGAAGTTACCGAGGAAGAGACGGAAGCTGAGGCTACGGTTCTTTCTCTGGGGAGAGCCACAGCTCATTGCTTCAAGCCTTACCCGGACACGAAGAATTTCTATTACGAGGCATAAGCCTCAATCAAACAGGAGAAACAACATGCGATACCATGTATTTAAAACGAAGGAAGGTGGGCAGCCGGTGTTTACTGCACCTTGGTACTGGTTAGCCTCAACCATAGCAAACTGGTCATCACTTAAATGGGATGCTTGTCGAATCGTAGATAGCAAGGTGAATGAGACAAGGCTCTGCTGGGCCAAGGCATTGCCTGCTGAAAAAACAATTAATTTGGTGGAGTGACTATGACTGTGGGTTTTGTGAAAAAGATGGGGATTTCAGCGTTCCTATCAGCAATGCTGGTGCTGGCTCCTCATGTGTGGGCAGAGACCTTCACTGCAAAGGTTGTGGGGGTGTCTGATGGTGATACGGTCAAAGTGCTAACGGAACAAAGCTGCGATACCGGGAAAGACTGCCGGAGTGGCAAGATCCAGTACCGAGTAAGGCTCGCGGAGATCGATACCCCAGAGAAAAAGCAGCCATACGGCTCAAAGGCGAAGCAGGCCTTATCAGATCTGGTGTTTGGTCGAATGATCAAGGTGGAGCAAATCGACAAAGACCGTTATGGCCGCCTGGTTGCCAATCTTTATGTCGATGGCAAGTGGGTCAATGCGGAAATGGTTCGCTCTGGTAGTGCGTGGGTATACCGGCAGTACGCCAAAACACCGGAGCTGTTCAAGCTGGAGGCCGAGGCTAAAGCAGATAAGCGAGGCCTTTGGGCGTTACCAGAATCAGAGAGAACCCCACCTTGGGAATGGCGTAGGAAAGACTAAGTTTTTGATGCGCTGTACCTGATGGTCAAAGTTTTAGTCGATTTTATTCACAAATGCAGGAGTTAAGAATGAGAAAATTAATACAGGAAGCTGTGGCCGATATAAATAGCAGAAACCCTGGGATAGAAAATGCGATAAGCATAGCTCTTAATCAAGGGAAAATTCCGTTACTGGTCGGTAGCTCAGGAACAGGAAAAAGTGTCCTTGCCACAAGAGCTCTTGGATTGCCTTACGAATCGGGCGACAAGATAATCGAACTCTATTGGGAAAAAAAAGGACAAAAGCTCTCCAGTAGCGACTATTTTCAACCGACGGAAAATGGAACGTTATTGATAGACGAAATTCATTGCTACCAACAAGGCGATGAATTGGATCATGTGCTGGCGCTGGCTATTAGTCATGATATGAAGGTAGTCATAACATCACAAAACATTGGGGATGTAGATCCTCAAATATTGAAAAACAAACGAATTGTTCAAATTAATTTGCACTAAGGGGACGATATGAACAAAAGCGAACTGATTATGAAAGTGGCCGAAGACGCTGACATTAGCAAAGCAAAGGCCGAAGCTGCGGTGAATGCGCTGATCAACTCAGTGACAGAGGAGCTTAAATCAGGTGGAACTGTGGCGCTCACTGGTTTTGGTACTTTCCAAGTCAAGGAACGCGCTGCGCGAACCGGGAGAAATCCCCAGACTGGTGAGAATATCCAAATCGCTGCGGCCAAGATACCTGGGTTTAAAGCTGGTAAGGGGCTAAAAGACTCCGTTAACTAGCTCTTAATCATGTGACACATGAATAAGATTTACATAAGGCTCCTTTTGTGGGAGCCTTATTCATATCAGACATGAATAAGGGGGGCGGCGTGAGACTGTCGTCAACGCAGAAGGATGTTCTGTTCATTCTATACGCAATTGAGGCTGGTGGAAAAGCCCAGCCTGTTCCTGGCGTGAAAATACTGGAGATGATCAACTCATCGCGTCATAGCGGTATTCATGGAACGAATTTCAGAACATCATGCCACACGCTGGTGGAGAATGGTTTATTGAGTAAGTACAGGAACCCTTCTCTAAAGCTGGCTTTTAAGCTAACCGAAGATGGAAGGGAACGTGCAGGAGAGATATACCGCAAGCGGCTAGAAGAAGATCAGGAGAAGTAATACGCCCCGCTCCGGGGCGTATTACATGTTAAACAGAAAAACCGTAGTGGGTGCCGTCCGGCAGTTCCACATCGAGTCGCAGCTTACCGCCGGATGCCTCAACGTAGCGCTTAATGGACGAAAGTTTTAGATCTCGTCCAGGTTTCTCCATATCAGAGACTGTCGGTTGTTTAACCCCCAGAGAAGCAGCAATTTCACCTTGGGTGAGTTTCATGCGAGAGCGAAGCTCTGCTAGGTGGATGTTCAGCAACATTTCAGTCGCCGCTTTCTGTGCTTTGGCAACAACATCAGGCTTTTCTGTTGCCAGCATTTGGTCAAGAGTTCTTGCCATAACGTTTACTCCTTCTTTAATTTATCCAAGTGCGCCGCAAATTCACGGTCTGCAATTGGGATCATTACTTCATAAAATCGTTTCTCATCCCCAGTCTTATTACCGGCACAGAGAAGAATCCCCTTACGCTTTGGATCGAATGCAAAGAACGCTCTGAGAGGATCTCCTTTGCTTTGAACCCGTAGCTCTTTCATGTTGCTGTAGGATGAACCGTTCACAGTGTCAGCGTATGGCCTCGAAAGCATAGGACCTCTGTCACGAAGTACCATCATCGAAGCAAGGACGTTGGCTCTATCAGTATCATCCAGAGCATCGAACCACTCATCAAAGGTGTCGGTTGTCTCGATGGCCCACATGATTCCTCCTTACTTAATATAGGTGCAATGCTATATAGATTCAAACCTATAATCAAGAAAAATCGACGACTGGGGTTTGATCCAAGCGAGCAGGTGTAAACAAGAAAACTTTCACATGTGAAAGTCTTGCAAGGCGTCTTTTTATTGTTTACAGTATCATAAAGTGAATCTGTAAAGGTGCGAGATGAATGTGCTTCCAACGAAAAGCTGGCCTTGGGCGTTATAACTCAGCCAGACCTGAATGGCTGGCGGCGTACCGAAAAGCAAGATGTATGAGAAACTCAGGTAAAGAGCCTGATGCTTCTCTTTCCGGGATCGCTTGGAAGGCGCAACTCATTGTTGCCTACGAAAGAGACGGAATTGACAACCTGGCAGCCCCTTTGGAAGCCAGATTGATAGCAAAGAACCTCATCAACGAGATTCTTGCTGAGGAGAACTGATGGACGAAAAAATCACCTACGAAGAAATGATTGAACAACTCGATCAGAAAGGCATCCGCATTACCAATGGTGCGCGACGGCTTTATGTCGCGTTGAACAATGGAGTAAAAGCTGAGGTGCTGGGTAACTGCGGTCCCGCGACAATCAGCTTGGTTGACGGAATAATTGTTGTGGAAGAGCAAACTCTCCACTAAGGGCAGCAGCATGGGCAAAAAAGTACATATCATTTGCGGAAAGTGTGGCAGTCACGAGATGAACTTTGTCATCAATGAACACTGTCCAGACGATCCACAGAATGTTGCCAGTATGTCCTGCTCAAACTGTTGCGAACTGACAGGCATAGCCGAGTGGTCGGAATTTAATGGCCGGGAGTTGAAAGGTGAAGCAGTCGCCCTATCAGCATCGGCAAGCGTGAATGCTCTTCTGGGATTGCTTCGCCAGGCGATGGACAGCGTTGAGTATCGCCTCTATGGCGGGGACATGTCATTGAGCGGTCATGATGCTGCCGAACTGATAGACCTCCAGGAGCGAGCAGAAAAGGCCTTATCTGCTCTTCGGAGTGATCAGCATGAGTGATTTATACGAACCGCTTGAGTTTGTGTTCTGTGGATTTAGGAAAGGGGACGCTGGGCTCTTTATCTCGGTAGCTACTTTGCGCGATGGCGTTTTAGGCCGTGAGATGTATTTCTCAAAAGCCAAAAGCAAAAGGCGCTGGGTTGTCGGTGGCATTTACTCAGGGGCCTCTTTTTCAGACAGCGGAGCAAAGGGTCTGGATGATGCTCGTTACGTTAAAGCATGGGAGGTGCAGGGCGCCCAGATAGAGTGGCAAGCAAAAAGCGAGCAAGCCGAAGCCTTGGCGCGGAGCGAGAAACTTGAAGCCGACGATAGGAAGCGCAATGAACTCGAAGAGGTGATGTTACCCATCAGGAAGCAATATGGGGCATTAATAAAACGTCGTGATAGAGCAGGGGCCGCAGCTCTTGAAGAAGCTGTCCTGAGAGCGCTGAGAGCGCCCATCATGAAGGCTGAGGAGAAATAACCGTGGAGCCAGTCTTAGCTAAAGCATTCGCCGGTTTTAAAGTCGTAGCTATACGTGCCCATCAGATTGGCTTTGCGGCTTTTCTTGCCATTGGTGTTTGCTGGAGCTGGCGCTTTAGGGGTAGCAAGTACGCCATAGAACAGGATACCAGCAAGAGCCGCTTGCCATGCGAAAACAGCAACCAGAACCCAAAAAGCAGCCGCCAGAACTGGCAGTTTGTGCAGAAGATTAAGCACTGGTTTGATCCAAACAACTACCGGGATAGCGAGCACTGCGTAACCCCAATTGGTAGCCTCAAGCATAGCCAGTCCAAGAACAACAAAAGCCATCAGCGCGATATTCAGTACATGTTTCATGGTTATTTCTCCTTTTCAATTTACACTTTCATCCTATCACAGCATTAAAAAATGCAACCGTGAATAGGCGTTTTTCAGACCAAAAGAGGTGATATTTTGAGTGCAATTATCAGCAAGTGCGGCATGTACCGATACCGTCTGGAAAGGGATGTGCAACCCGAAGGCCTTGTGTTCGGTTATTTTGGTGTAAACGGTTCTACGGCCACGGCTACCGAGGACGATCACACAGTCAGAAAGTGGATAGGGTTTACCAAGGTCAACGGAGGGAGGCGATTCATAGTCGGTAATGCTTTTGCTTTTCGGGCGACCGACGTTCGTGAGCTGGCTACGGCGGTTGATCCTGTCGGGCCTGAAAATGAAATTCACCTGGAAAGGATTATTCGAGATGCTGATGTGCTGGTGCCCTGTTGGGGGAGCCGAACTAAATTGCCTAAGCCTCTCCACATTCATCTGGATAGACTTTTTGAGCGGCTGGTTGCATCTGGTAAGCCGGTCATGACATTCGGTGTTACTGGGTCAGGAGATCCGAAACATCCTTTGATGCTTGGATACTCGACACGCCTTACCCTCTGGGAGGGAAATAACTATGGTAATGATTGAAGCTCATGTAAAGAAGTAGCTAAAGGACAACTATTTTGTAAGGGCGGCTTTGGCCGCTTTCTTTTTAATATTTACAGTATCACATAATGATACTATGATTGTGTAAATTTATTTTTGGAGACGATTATGCTTACTGCGAAATGTATAGGGTGCGGATGCACAGATGATCATGCTTGTGTTGAAAATGGTCAACCATGCCACTGGCTTCGTGTAAATCGAGTGGAAGGGTTGGGGGTTTGCTCATCGTGCCCGGACGCTCTCGATCAATTTGTATCAACAGGACAGGAACAAACAACTACACAGGAACACTACCTAAACAGTCCTGAATGGAAGGATTTTTCGTCACGCATTGGTAATGCGCTATGCGGGGGCAGGAGCAAAGGAGAGTAACGTAAATCGGCTATGCCGTTTTTATTTGTTTATTATAGGGTCACTTTATAACCCTATAACAATTGAGCCTGTAATTGCCCAAAATGGGCGTGAACAGGAAAGGGATAAGGTGTGGTACTGAGGCAAAATACTTTGTACTAGCAGAACAAAGCAAGAATGAACTTTCACATGTGAAAGTTTTGGGGGGAACTGGATGGAACAAGAGATTCAAAATTACTTGGCTAAAGACCAGCAATACCTGGATAGGATTGCCAGTGCCCTTAGTCAGGTTAAAGAAAAAGGGGGGGAATACGATGCGTTCTGTCGGCAGCGCGCATCGTTGGGGTTCTGGCAAAAAATCAAAACATTCTGGCAGTTTCGCAGGGACATCGCCGTTATACGGTCAGCACTGAAAGGCTGTAACAGCAATTTACGAAATTTGCATCGGGAGAGGGAAAGCCTCAAGGAGGCTCTGATTGCTCGGGTTGTTAAGCAAGCGATTGATGGTAGCCAAATTCTGGAACGAATCACCCAAGCTCAGGATAGGCTTGACGCTGCATCTCGGCTCCACGAGAGCAATAAGCGACTGGTGGACATGGGGCAAAAAGCCTTACGCGAAATCAGTGAGGCCTCCTCCAGTGTTTCGTCAGCACAATCAATGGAAGTTCTCGACCTTGTGACTGACAACAAGGGGATTTCCGTCATGTCGTCGATGTCCAACTCCTCGGCCAGCAGTGAAATAAACGATGCGAAAAGAGCTGTGAAAGCCTTCGCAAATACCCTGGGGGAGCATCGTGACATTGTGGGCTCGCTGCACCACTCAATGGCAACAGAGTTTATCGATCTAGGCATGGACTTTGCCGGTTTGAATGATGGTTTCGACTTTGGGAGCGTCTTCTCGCTGTTCAGCTTGTCGTCTGCTAGTTCGTCTCTGGACAAAGTAGAGTCTCGCGTTGAATCACTGATGCCAGATCTAAAACGAGCCGCCTCCAATTCGGCAGCAGAGTATGCCCGTGTTAACGAAGAGTTCTTTGGCTTAAAACAGCAGGTTTGTAGCCAGTGGCGTGAGCTGCTGGTGGCAAGTGGTGTAGACGTATCTGTCAAGCTGTTTGAATCCTCTGTAGACCGCTACAGAGTTGGAAATTGAATATTTACAGTATCAAAAAGTGATGCTATAAAGTGAGAAAGTCACAAGGAGAACCAACGAATGGCTGCTATCAATTCACTCCGCGCTCTTAAAGGCGTTACCGCCCCCGAAGAACTTAAAAAAGGGGATGGATTCACTATCGCTCCTCAGCTTCTTCTTGAAGAGGAAGGGTTTAACACCCGTGGTGCTTTCTGCGAGAACTACTACGAGCGCCCGGATATTAAGGCTGGAATTCGAGTTCTGGCCGATGCTTACAAGCGTGGCGACTATGTTCCGCCGATCATCGTCAAGGTTATCGACGGTAAGGTATATGTCCGTGAAGGGCATCGCCGTCGCCGTGCCATGTTACTCGCTATCGAGGAAGGCGCGGACATCCAGTTCGTGCAGGTCGTAGAGCACAAAGGCGATGAAGCTGAACAGAGCCTTCTGATCGCCACCAGCAACGATGGGCTCCCTCTTTCTCCACTTGAGCGAGCCGTGATCTACGCCCGGCTTGCAAGCTGGGGGTGGAGTGACCAAATGATTGCCCAACGTGTTGGCCGCTCGGCTGAGCACGTTCGCATTGCTCGTGCCCTTCTGGAGATGCCGTTGGAGCTGAAACGGATGATTCAGGAAGGGGCAGTGGCCGCTACCTATGCTCAGGAGCTCTACAACGAGCATGGCACCAACGCCGTTGAGATCTTGAAAAAAGCACAGGAAGAACAAACCACTGGCAATGACGGTAAGAAGACTCCAAAAAAACTGACCAAAAAGTCTGTCGAGAAAGGTCCTCGTCTGGGAAAAAAAGTGGTTGAGGCTATGCACCGAGGCGTGAGCTCTATCACCAGTCGCCTGGATAACATCAAGCCGAACGATGACGGGGAAACGTTCACTCTGACTCTTAGCCGGGAAGATGTCGATGCGTTTCAGGAACTGAAAGCCAAGCTGGCTGAGCTGGAGCCAAAGGCCGAAGAACCCAATGAGGACCAGCAAGAGCTGGATCTGGCGGGTAATCAGTAATGGGGCGCTGTACTGTTGAGGATGCCATCCAGTTGCTGGAAGGAGGAACTATTGTTGCGGTAATAGCTGCTTCATCCGACTCAGGTGCGCTGGTAGTTTCCTCTATCAGGCTTGAGTCTGGACTGACAGTACAGTTTTCCCCTCCAGCGGCAGTAAGTGTCAGTGTTCAACTTTCGGAGACTGATGATGAACAGTGACCAAAGATCGTCTGAACTAACCAGACTAAGGCGTCAGCATAAGCTAGTTTGCACTGTCATCGCAGCCGTACTCATCTGTGCAGGTATATATGGGATCGTTGCACGTTTGGGCTTCATCCTGATGGCACCATTTTTTGTTATCGCCTTAGGAGTGTTGGTCGATGCGTTTCTGCCAAAAGTAAGTTGGTTCTTCTGTGTGCGGGACGTGAGAGACATCTTTGGGTGGAGAAAACGATGATTGTGAAAAGTGTTTTTGTGTGGTTAAAGGCCGGGGCAATACTGGCTTTCTTGTTCATCGGCATTATTGGTGCTGCTAACAGGATTTATTGGGTTAACAGCGAAGGATTGAGTCAGGGAGCGATGTCATCCGCATTGGTTATAGAAAAATTTGACCTAGATCTCGGTGAAATGTGCCGTTATGACAAACCACAGCATGTCGAGTTCAAAGTCCTTTATAACCAGACAATCCAGTTTCGCTGCTCTTGGTTTGAAGGTGGTGGGTTAACCTTGTGGCCTTTTTACACCGAGCATAACGTAAGTAGTGCCGAAGCAACCTCTGTGTTCAATGGCATATTCCAGAATATGGAGGGACATGATGAGTAACCAGTTAGAGCTCTTCCATGTCCAAGAAGCGTATGCCAAGGCGGATAAACCTTTATCCAATGACGAACTCTACGATTCAGTGGCGGAGCTCGCAGGGATTCCTAAAAGCGCTCTGAATGAACAAAGTGAAATTGGCAAGGCAAAGGTCAAGCGAAGCAAGCTGAAAAGGCAGATCCGCTGGTATCAGCAAACCCTCAAGTCGATGAACCTTATCCAAAAGGTAGACGGCGAGCGGGGTGTCTGGGAGCTATCAAGCAAAACCAAGAAGGGCCTGCATGAGGCTCTTGGCGGCGTTCGACTTGTCGCCTATTCAACAAATCTTGGACTGGCAGTGTGGTCAAACAACAGGAGCTTTTTCTCTGACCTCGATGAGCCGGTTCATCTGTGTGTTACATCGCCGCCGTTCCCGCTCCGGATACAGCGTGGCTATGGAAACGTTGATGAAGCCAAATGGGTGGATTTCATTACTCAGGCGCTCGAACCGATAGTCAAGAACCTTGTGCCTGGTGGAAGTGTTGTTCTGAATGTCAGCAATGACATCTTCGAGGCCAAGAGCCCCTCCAGATCTCTCTACGTTGAGAGAATGGTGCTGGCGCTCCATGACCGGCTCGGGCTGTCTCTCATGGATAGATGGCCGTGGATCAATCTGTCCAAACCACCAAGTCCTACCCAGTGGGCTTGTGTGAACCGTTACCAGTTGTGTTCCGGGTGGGAGCCTGTTTATTGGTTTACCAACGACCCTGACAGAGTGCGCTCAGACAACAGGAGGGTCTTAATCCCTCATACAGAGAAGCATCAGAAGCTGATGGCCCAAGGCGGTGATAGCAGGGTGGTTAGTTATGGTGACGGGGCCTATCGACTGAGAGGGAACGCATTCTCTAATGTTACCGAAGGACGGATACCGAAGAACGTTATCCAGCGCGGCCACCGTTGTTCGGATACGCTGGAGCTTCGCAGGATCGCTAAAGAACTGGGATTGCCGCCGCACCCGGCCATGTTCCCAACAGACATTCCTGAGATGGCTATCCGCTTCCTGACAGAAGAAGGGGACCTGGTTGTTGACCCGTTCAGTGGGTCGAATAAGAGCGGGTTGGCCGCAGAAAGGAATAACCGGCGCTGGATCGCTTGTGACATCATCCTTGAGTACATTCGCACCCAGGCGGAAATGTTCACCGGCTTTGATGGATTTTGGATGAACCCAGCAATAGGAATGGTAGGAACGGGAGCAGGCCAATATTCATGAAGCGTGATTTATTAGAATCAATAGGGCTAGATGCTAGTCCCTTAGAGTTGGCGGCCAAAGCGGTGCTTCGTGGAGAGCTAGACCGTGTAGAAGTTCATCCTTGTGATGAAGGTGATGATGTGGTTGCTGCCAGGCATTTAACACAAGAGATGAAAATTTTGCTATCCGCTCTCACGGGCTATAAATTGTCGAAATAGCTTAGTTGATATTATTTAATAACAAAATGAGGTTTGTATGAACGTAACAAAAGTCCTTCTTATTGCATTGATTGCTTCTGTATCAGCACTGCTCACACTTTGGGTGGCGGGAGGTTTGACTATGAGCGGTTGGTATATTCCAATTGTTTTTTTGGTAGTAGCTAGTGTCATTTCTGACAGGGCAGGCTTGGGGTCAATATCTGAGTTTTTTGAAATCTAAATGAAGGGAAATTGTATGTCAGCACAGCAATTGGCCGCTTTACTGGGTCAACCACTTTGGAAAATTGAGAGAGCTCTAGCTGTGCTACGAGCCAAAGGCCTTGTTGAAACCAACAAGTAAGGAATCCGTAAAATGATTTTGAGTTTTATGGATTTCTTTATCATTGCGCTCATTATTCGTGGGCCTGAGTTGCTGCGCCTGTTTGTGGAGATTTTGCAGTTCGGTTGTAGGCTTGATAAGGCGCAGTACGCGCTTGCCTGTGATGACCATGCTAATTTTCACTACAAAGAGAAGCCTTGTGTTTGGTTTAGAGCAAAGCTGGCAGTAAAAGCATTTATTCTAAATAAGTAATAGGATACCGAAATTGGCGAATGAGCTTGGTGCTGCCCTGCAATTGCGCTGACAGTACAACCCTTCTAAAAACGCGGCCTTTATGGCCGTTTTTTGTTTCAAGTTTGTTTTAACAGAACCATAATTAGATATTGCAGTATCATTTTATGGTATGTACAATCTTTCACATGTGAAAGTTTGGGGGTGATATAAATCACCTGAAAGTAACCAAAATTGAGGTGGGTATGGCAAAAGTAATCAGCTTCGCCAACCAGAAAGGCGGGGTGGGGAAGAGTACCCTCTGTATCCAACAGGCCTTTTATCTGGCGTTACAGAAGAAAAAGAAAGTGCTGGTCTTGGATATGGATGGTCAGGGGAATACATCCTCTCGACTGGCCCCCAGACGAGAGCTGGAGGATGGAGACTATGAGCCTATCCTAACTGGAACAAAAACCGCTGAGCTGTTCGCTTACGAGCTGGACGGCATTGATGTTATGCACTGCCCTTGTGGTGCTGACCTTATTCATACACCGAAAAACGATCCGGATTTGTTTGAAATGGAGGCTGTGCCTCTCGATCAAGCAATGAACCCGGCTCGCCATTTGGCTGCTCTTTTTGAGAACTATGACTACGTGCTGATTGATTGTCCGCCTAGCCTCGGCAGAAAGCTGGTGGCTGCGTTGGTCATGTCCACCCATGTGGCATGTCCAGTGAAGCTATCAGGTTTTGCTGTTGACGGTGTTGAAGGTCTTTTAAATACAATAATTGGTGTTCGAGAAGCGTATAACTCTGAGTTGAACATTCTTGGAATTATTATAAATGATATGGATGGATCAGTTAATCACGCTAAGTCTTTGCATAAGTTGGAAAAAGAAATACCAGATTTTTTATTTAAAAACAAAATTATGCACCGTCCACCATTAGATACAGCAACCACGGATGGGATACCTGTTTGGGATCTGCGTTACGGACATGTCGCGGCCAGAGAGGTTGAGGCGGTGTTAGAAGAAATTTTAGAGAAGGTGGGCTAAACGATGGCATTAAATAATTTGAGAGGCCTGTCGGATCTTGCTAAAGCTGCCAAAGGCAAGAAAGGTAAAGAAGTTCTTACTGTGCCAGTTGACGACGTTGTTTCCAAAGTCCAGGTGCGTAAGCGCTTCCGCAACATTGAAGAGTTGGCAGCGACTATGCTAACCGAGGGGCAGCAGTCTCCTATCATCGTGTTTCCTAAGAATGAGGAAGGAAAGTTCGTCATTCAGAAGGGGGAGCGACGTTGGAGAGCATGTAAACATGCAGGTATTGATACTATCGATCTGGTTGTCAATGATAAGGTCCAGAATAATCTGGACGAAACTGCTGGTGAGTTGATCGAAAACATCCAAAGAGATGACCTAACGCCGGTAGAAATAGCCGAGGCATTGAATCTGTTTATTGAAGACGGTTGGAAGCAAAAAGACATTGCTGATCGCCTCGGGAAAAACATCACTTTCGTATCTACGCATTTGTCATTGCTAAAACTACCAGACTGTGTGCGCGAGTTGTATGATAATGAAGTATGTTCTGATACAGAAACCTTGAATAATCTTCGTCTTTTGTTCGATATGAACGAAGAACGCTGCCGTGCTGTCTGTGCTGTGGCTATGTCTGACGGGATCACCCGGAAACAAAGTCGTGAGCTTCTGAACGATGCCAAGCGCATCAAAGAAGAAATGGAAAAAGGCCCTCTGACTGGCTCCGGCCACAATGATGAACCTGGTGATGGAAATACCGATGACCAAACCCTAAACTCAAATGGGAATGGTACGGAGGAGCAACTGGGTAATACCGAGCAGAACCATAACCAGAATGTGTTGGAAGACGGTTCAGACCGTGATGGTCTGAATGACGATGATTTGGACCCTTTGCTCGATGAAGAGGACAAAGAGCCTGTCCAGCAGCCTATTAACAGCGGAAAGAACAAAGATGAAGGTGGTGATGCTCTTCCTCCTCTGCCGAAGGACAAAGAGTGGAAGAATGTCCGAGCCGACAGTTTGGTTATTGCTGTCAACGTTAACCTGGATGGTGAAACTAAACGCGGAGTCATCATGACAGACCGTGTGGCTCTGGTTCCATCTACTGTCTGGGTCAAAACGCTCGATAGTGAAGGAAAGGAAAAGCATGTTCATGTGCCTGTGTCAGACATTGAACTCCTTAGTGTCGAAGGCTAACAAAGGAGGCCCAGCCAAAAAGGGTGGGCCTGTCAAGAACAGGTGAATATGAAGATCTCGCAGGACATGAAGAGAAAATTTGCTTTGGTGAATGCCCTGTCTAAAACGGAGAAGCCAAGTCTCCAGGACCTTCACAAGGCGACAAATATTCCTGAATCAACAATCAAGAGGCAGTTGGCTGCTTTGCGTGATGAGTTCGGAATGAACATTTTATTCGTCAGGGAGTCAACCGGCGAACGAGGTGCCACCGGCTACTACATACTGACAGATTGGGGGATCTTAGACAGGTCTTCGTTCTTGAACCGGTACGGAAAGCTGTAAGGTGCCATAGAGCAGAGTAATGAATGGAAAACCCGCCATCAGGCGGGTTTTTTTATGCGGCCACGGTGGCGGCGGATGCTGGAGGTTTCTCAGCGTAGTAGGCGATATTCCTGGTTCGTCTGCTTAGGGTGTCTATGCCGACGATACTCAGAGTTTTTGGCGTGGCATCACGGGACTCGAAATAATGAAAGAGCTGGAGCATACAGCACTTCACCATTAATGGATCAATGTCTTCCAGGTAGATTGAGGTTTCGGCTAAGGCCCCTTGGCCTTTGTTCTCGATCAGGTTTTCCATCCAGTGAATGGCGTTGACGCCAGAGCCACAGCAAGGCTCATAGAAGTCTGCCGAAGGCTTTGAGCCAACAATGAGTGATAGCAAGCGGCCAATCTCTGGAGGGGTGGGGAAGTAGTTAGTGCCTTTCTTGTGGAAGCCAGACATGCTCAGGACGTAGCCAAGAACATCGCTTGTGGGATCGCGCTTCATTGCCGCAGACAGAACATGGGAAAGCTCGAAGGCGACCGGCTGTAGTTCCTCCGGGATCTCCTCCTTGGCTGGGTATAGGCCAGTCTGCAAATAAGCCCATTGGTCGATAAAGGCCTCAATAAACTGAGAAGTGCCCATTCTGTAACGGGACTGCTCAATGAGAGATAAAGCCTTGGATGTAAGTTGCTGTGTTTCTGGTGACATAAGCTCTCCAGTTTGTTCTGACGAAACATTCAAGAGGTAGAAACGAAGAACCCCGCCGAAGCGAGGTTCTTAGCTTTCCTGCATACGTATGATCTTTAGGATTTGAAAAGGTGCTTCATTCGTGATCTAATTGATTTTGCGAATAAAAAAGATCACCTTTGCAGGCAAAACGAATGAAGCACGAACAAGATAGCCGATTCTTAAACGCTTTTGAACGACTTTTTTCTCCAGATGAGCTTGATACGCTTGGGCAAAAAACCGGATTTATGAAACGTCGTCGCCAGGTCACGCCGCATAAGTTCTGCATGGCGTTGGTCAGCGCCCTTGGCTCTGGGACTACGAATTCTATTACCGATATCCACCGTCAATTTAATCATATGCACTTCACCAACATACAGCTAAAACCTTTTCATAAACAGTTGGTTAAAATGGCTGCGCCTGAGTTTATGCGTGAAGTGTTTGAAAAAGCACTGGCTGTGCATCTTCCAGATATGCTTACTCTGCGAGAGAAGTATAAAGACGTTTTTGAACGTATTATTTTGCAAGATGGCACCAGTTTCGCGGTGCATGGCGACTTAATGCACTATTTTCCAGGCCGTTTTAACGTACACAACCCTGCTGCGGTTGAGTTGCATGTCACCTATGATGTGTTCAAAGGACAACCACAGCGCGTAAGCCTGACCGAAGATATTGCGCCAGAGCGGGAGTATTTGCCATCAGCCTCATCCTTAGCTGGTTGCTTATTTATGGCAGATGCGGGTTATTTTTCAAAGGCTTATGTCCAGGAATTGCAAGACGCCAGCGCTTTTTTCATCATCCGCATGAGCAACAGCGTGAATCCAATGGCCGTTTGCAACAAAAGCCAGCAGGCAAAACCGCTGAAATCATGGCTAAAAGAATTACCCGGTACAGGTGCGTTGGATTTAGACGTGCATTGGCCGGATGGTCCAATTTATCGTTGTGTGGCATTTGCCGCATTAGATCACAAAAAAAGACATGTTTTGGTGTGCACCAACCTTGATCGGCAACAGTTTCCCGCAGAAGTTGTCGGCGACCTCTACCGTGTCCGCTGGCAGATTGAACTGCTATTCAAAGAATGGAAGTCGATGAATAATTTGAATAAATTCGACACGTATCATCCAACAATAGTCGAAACACTGATCTGGGGAAGCTTGCTTGCGGCAACCTTAAAACGGTGGCTTATCAACGCGGCACAACAAAAGTATAACCGGGTGATTTCACTGTTTACCGGTGCAAAATCAGCCCATATCTGGTGGTTACCCTTTTGTTTAGATATTGCCAGAAGCCATGGCGCAGATTTAGTGACGGCCATAAATGAAGCATTGGCATTTTTAGCACAACGTTGCCAGCGTCAGAATTTGAAGAGGGATCAAAAAAACGGGGTGTTTAAAATACTAACTAATCTAAATATATCAGCAGTTTAAGCTCTTAAGGACATACGTATGAGCTTTCCTGATTGCCTTAGTGCCGAAGCAAAGACGTCTTGATAAAGTCGGGACAACCGGACATTTCCCGATCGATGAAGTCCTGACGTTTCGCCAGCGGCCATTTCATGAACGCCGCGAGCGGGATGCGCTTATTCGTGTTAGTATTGCCTTGCAGCATAACAAAGCTCCTTAATAGCTTGATTGTGTTGTAAGGGCTGCAACGAAGGTAGAAGAGCGATGCGGCCCTTATTTATGATTATTACAGCATCATAAAATAATATCAAGAGACAATAAAACGATACTAAGAATAATGAGCTTTCACATGTGAAAGTATTCAAATCCCCAATCTAGCGTGATCCCCACCTCCAAATAACTTGTTCTTCTTCCCAAAATGGGCGTGTCAGCGTCCCATTTAAAGTAATTGTTAGTGAGATATTGACTACATGAAATATGCCTATATCATAAGGTCATAAAATGATGCTATGAAAGTGAGCGATATGCCAAAGACAGCAAATCATCTCCGTTTGAAGAAACCTTGCGCCAACTGCCCATTCCGAAAGGAAGGGGCTATCGAACTTGCCCCTGGTAGGTTGGAAGGCATCATCAACGACATAGTTGAAAACGATATGACGACGTTCCACTGCCACAAAACCGTGCATTCAAAGTACGGTGGTGAATGGGATGAAGAGGGCAACTATGCACCTTCGGGACAAGAGTCGATGTGTGCCGGTGCGGCTGCTTATTTGATGAAAATGGGCAGGCCAACAGTGGCTATGCGGATAGCGTTTGCTTTTGGTGACGTAAAGGTGTCCGACTGGGACGAGGCTCAAGCGCTGGTTATTGAACCGTTGGTGCTGGGGAGCGGAAATGAGTAAGCAATACGCGGTAGTGCCGCATCCAAAACTGAAACGAGAGTACAAAGGTAGACTGGTCAGAACTACGCGGGAACTGAAAAATGGTTGGGGAATGATTCCTCTAGGGGCAGTAGCAACTGTCTCGCACCAGTCTCCCAAGGGATCAGAGCTGGTTTTTGAGCCATGTGATAATGGGGATATTGCTTTCCGGGTTTCTACACATGGCTACACAGAAGCCTACGAAAAGGCGGTGAAAAAATATTGTGAGCTCCATGATTTGACGGAAGATCAGTATGTCGAGTTGCTTGGCCGTATGCCGAGTAAGGATGTTTTCACTGGATGCCTGTTGGATGCTATTTTAAAGCGCGGACATCGCGCCACAAAAGCAGAAATACAGAGTAAATTGGACTCTACGAAAAATAAAGAAAATTAAGTAACAGAGGGAAATTCATGACCGTACCGTTATGGGAGGCACAGAGAATGCTTCATAAAGAAGGCGAACAAGCAATTAGATTCTCTGTCCACAAATATAACCCTTACAATAAAGGGCGAAAAACCACTCTTGAAGAGGCGGTCCGATGCCTTGCTTTTCAGTCGCGTTTTGCTGGTACGCACTCATTTGTCGATAGCGAAACCAAAGAGCCTATGCACTTACAAATTGATATAGCATCAAAAACAGATGTTCCTATGCTTGGCATGTTCCTGTCAGTCTACATTTCGGATGGAAAAGAAAAGTACCTGTCTCAATTTATTGTAAGCGAATCAAAGTCGCACTACTTCTTCCTAGATTTTAGCTTGGCAGCAGCTAAAGCAAAATCCATAGAAGTATAAAACTGGTGGGTCGCTCATGGCCTACGGTTACTTTGTGTCTTGGCCGACAAGCCCAACCCAATGAGTGAAAGTGAAATAATCCGTTTGATGGATAGATGGAGAGGCTCAGGGAAATACAAGGACGATTTGTGTCAAGGAATAGGGTCTCCCATGTCAAGAGTCGCTATATTCGTGAGAGCAATGCAACGTGGAGCATTATCTGTGTATGCCGAAGATAGAAACAAAGCGTATTCTCTGTCTGCTGCCGGTAAAGCGTTTGTTTCACAGCTCCACAAAAAGACGTTTGATCCAGACTTGCCATTCCGAATTAATGACTGGTTAAATAGAGGTGATTATGATGCGATGTCTCGATATATAAGAACGGTATTTGGCAGGCAAATTAGGTTTCAAAGAAATTTAGGCAATTGAAAGCAGGGGCCATAAGGCCCCTTTTTTTAATCTTCTAAATGCGAGCAGTTGAGTTCGGATAGCACCTTCTCGTAGGCGTTATTTTCATTTGTTTTCCGCAGTTCTACCATCTCTACGATGAATGGGGTTAGGGCCAAAGATTGTGGCTCCCAGATGCGATTACACATATCGGCCATGTGGGCATTTACATCAGTAATGACGTAAATAAATTCAGGAAGATCTTTTAGACCTCCCAAAGCCTTTGCCATATCAACTGCTTCCGTGGTCTGGTAGCTATGGTTACTTTTAAGTCCAGAAGTGAGAGGCATTATATTTTGTGCTAAATAGCTTGCTGACGCCGCCATTATTCCAGATGAAATACCTTCACCCGTATCTTCGGTAATGGCTGAACTTGTGGTTAGTATGGTAGCTAGGATGATTGATCCGAACATAGTTAATTCCTTATTCTAAGTCTGATTTTTTGAAAGGCATTGTGCCTTTGCAGTCTGGATAAGCTGTGCAACCCCAAAACTTAGAGGCTCGTTTTTTACCTGGTGCCTTCCCTTTTCTAAGGCGCATAGGGCTACCGCAATCTGGGCAGTCTGGGCAATCCTCCGCAGCGATACGCTTCTCGGGTTTACCTCTATTATCAGGGAATGTCTTTTTACAAGCCTCGTTCTGACAACCCCAGAAAAAGCCGTTTTTACCTTTGATTCGGTGCATCTCTCCACCACAGTTAAAGCATTCGTGTGAAGGAGGTTTCGCGCCTTCAAATGCTTTAGCCATCGCGCCACCTTCTTTTGTCAGAACTGGCGCAGCCACCTTGAGCTGATCGACCATCTGGCAAATCCAAGTGGAAATCTGCTTCATGAAGACAGACATGTTTCCGGAGCCAGTGGCGACTTTTTCAAGCTCTTGTTCCCAGGCCGCAGTCATGCCAGGTGATTTGATTGCTGGTGGAAGCACGGCGATAAGTGCATGAGCTTTATCTGTTGCAAGCAGTACCTTTTTCTGACGCTTGAAATAGCCTTTATCTACAGCTCCCTGGATGATGCTGGCGCGTGTTGCTGGAGTGCCCAAACCGGCTGTATCTTTGAGGATCTGCTTGAACTTCTCCTCAGTCACAAACCGGGCAATGTTCTCCATCGCGGCAAGTAATGTGGCTTCTGTGAAGTGTGGTGCTGGCCGCGTCATTTTGTTCATCAGCTCAGTACCATTGAGCAAGGCAGGTTCGCCCTGACTAACCCTGGGGAGCTTCTCCTGTTCAACCGGCGCGTCGGTATCTTCTCCTTCATCCTTGGGGCTGCTTTCGCTGTCAGAAGCAAACAAAACCTTCCAGCCTTGTTTGGTCGGGGTCTTACCGGAAGCAGCAAAGAGGTGACGTCCACACTGCACCTCGATGGAGGTTTTGGTGAACTCGAACTCGCTGTAGAACTGCGCGATGTAGAAACGACGTATGGCGTCGTAGAGGTTTAACTCGATCTCAGACATGGCACTGATGTCTGTTCTTGCTGGGGTGGGAATGATCGCGTGGTGCGCGGTCACTTTAGAGTCATTGAATACTCTGGCCTTGCGGTGAGGATCTGCGCCAGCTACCAGCCCTGAGACGTTCTGATCGGACAAAATAAGCGCCTGTAGGATGTCAGGAATGTCTTCCTTTTGGCTCTCTGGCAGGTAGCGACTGTCGGTACGAGGGTAGGTTGTTGCTTTGTGTGTTTCATACAGAGCTTGGGCTGCATCAAACACCTGCTGAGCTGTATATCCCCATCGTTTACTTGCGTATTGCTGCAATGAAGTCAGATCGAAGGGAAGGGGAGCAGACTCTTTTCCTGGTTTTGTCTCTGCCTTGCTGATAACTGCATTGGCACCGTTGACTTGAGAAGATACCTGCTCGGCATAGGCCTTATTGATACATCGGCCTTGTTCGTCACTACACTCCTCTGGCGGTATCCACTGAGCGGCAAACTGACCATTCTGCACGGATACGTTCACGCCCAGAGTCCAGTATGGGGATGGTGTGAAACCCGCGATCTCTCGATCTCGTTGACACACGAGAGCTACGGTAGGTGTAATGACCCGACCTACGTGGAGGGTATGATTGAAACCTACATCTCGCGCCAATACTGTATAGAGTCGGCTTACGTTCATCCCCACCAGCCAGTCGGCGCGTTGCCTTGCTAGTGCAGCGTAGTATAGCGAGACAGTTTCTTTGCCGTCCTTAACGTTATTTAGCGCTTTCTTAATGCTCGACTCATCGAGTGCAGTCAAGCAAACACGACGAATAGGACCTGAGTAGCGGAATCGATCCAAAAGCGAACGGGCGATAGCTTCACCTTCGCGGTCGAAATCGGTAGAGATGTAGATGGTACTTGCTTTTTTGACTAGGCCTTCAACGATTTTGTACTGCTTTAGCGCACTCTTGCGAACGTTGTACCGCCAGGATTCAGGAGCAATCGGAAGAGTCTCCAGTGACCATGACTTGTATCGTTCGTCATAGTCATCTGGCATATACAATTCCAGAAGGTGGCCGAAGGCCCAGGTAATAACCCTGTTTCCTCCATCATGGATAAATCCATCTCCCCTTTGGGAGGCTTTCATTACTCCTGCCAAGTCTTTGGCCTGAGAAGGCTTTTCGCAGATATAAAGGTCCATCAAGCAGCTCCCTTCATCTTTGATTCCAGATTCGCCAGCTCAGTCCAGTTTTGGGCAAGAACTTTTATCTCGGGATAGTCTCTGGAAAGGTTTTCGAGGACTCCAGAAATGACATAGGCCGCTTCGTGGGTATTACCCCTCGAACCAGCCTCCTGGAGCATGATTGATAAAGCGTCGAAGAGCTCAGCCTTTCGGCCAGGCTCTGTGTGATTTCTTATTTCAGAGCTTTGCATGGATTCACCACAGAGTAGGGACGCACGGATTCGCGCACAATACGGCGATCTGCGTCTGTTACGGCCTGACTGGAGCAAAAGTGCGTCCAGGCATTCAGGTAATCTTGATAGTTATGAGCAGGCGGTATGCAGCCAGTCACAACGTCCTGGGGTATGTTTGTGGCACCTTCACCCTCAATAAAGCGCCAATCGTGCTCATCCATGCCCTTGCCGCTATCGCAATAGCGTTCCCAGCGTGACAACTCGTACAGCGAGTAACCTTTACCTTTGTTCATGGACTTGAAGGTATTGATGGCTTCGCCTACATCCCCTTCTTGCTCTATTCCAACCGGAGTTTTAACTGCATCAGCGGAATCATCTTTCACCTTGTTAATCGTCGCGCTGACATTACCGTCGCCCAGCACATGGATATAACCCGGTTGGCGCAATGCCGCACCACCGCGTCCCATATTGTCCCATGCGATAGAAAGTTCCCGGTTAACTCGGGCCGGTTTGTCATTCTCCGCAGGGGATACTTGGGATTGGGGTTTTTGTTCAGGGGCGTTAGAGGCACACCCGGCCAAAATTGCTACTCCCAGAATTGCTATCAGTTGTCTCATCGTGTCATTCCTCATCAAAAATTGTCGATGAACCCATTCTAAAAGGGGGGAGATGGAAAGCTGGTTTCTCAAACTGCCCAAATTGGACAGATAGGCGTGTGTGCGATCTAAACGTGTTTTGAGAGCATGTACTGACGAAAAATACGATAGGAATATGGTCAACCTACATGCTGAAAGCCCTGAACAAGTTATTTGGTGGGCGAAGTGGAGTGATCGAGGCCACGCCAAGCGCCAGAGTGTTGCCGCTTAAAGACGTGGAAGATGAAGAAATCCCTCGATACCCACCTTTTGCCAAGGGCCTGCCAGTGGCCCCACTAGACAAGATACTGGCAACCCAAGCTGAACTAATTGAGAAAGTGCGGAACTCTCTCGGTTTCACTGTGGACGACTTCAACCGGCTTGTTTTGCCAGTGATCCAACGGTATGCCGCTTTTGTTCACTTGCTGCCAGCTTCCGAATCTCACCATCACCGAGGAGCTGGTGGGTTGTTCCGGCATGGGCTTGAAGTAGCCTTTTGGGCAACTCAGGCTTCTGAGTCGGTTATTTTTTCAATCGAGGGAACGCCTCGGGAACGCCGCGACAATGAACCTCGTTGGCGGTTGGCGAGTTGCTTCTCCGGGCTCCTGCATGATGTGGGCAAACCGTTGTCAGATGTGTCTATTACAGATAAAGACGGATCGATCACATGGAATCCTTATTCAGAGTCACTTCATGACTGGGCGCACCGTCACGGAATAGAGCGTTACTTTATTCGGTGGCGCGACAAGAGACACAAAAGGCATGAGCAATTCTCGCTACTGGCTTGGCATCGAATTATTCCGGCTGAGACGCAGGAGTTTCTTTCCAAGTCAGGTCCTTCCATCATCGAGGCGATGCTTGAAGCTATTTCGGGAACCACTGTCAATCAGCCTGTTACAAGACTGATGCTTCGTGCTGACCAAGAGAGTGTTTCAAGGGACCTTCGCCAAAGCCGTCTTGATGTGGACGAGTTCTCTTATGGTGTGCCAGTAGAGCGGTACGTGTTCGATGCTATCCGTCGCCTGGTGAAAACTGGGAAATGGAAAGTCAATGAGCCTGGCGCGAAAGTTTGGCACCTAAACCAAGGTGTTTTCATCGCATGGAAACAGCTTGGAGATCTCTATGATTTGATCAGTCAAGACAAAATCCCCGGCATTCCAAGAGATCCAGATACGCTGGCCGACATTCTCATCGAGCGCGGTTTTGCTGTGCCAAACACTGTGCAGGAAAAAGGTGAGCGAGCGTACTACCGATACTGGGAAGTGCTGCCGGAGATGCTCCAGGAAGCAACAGGCTCTTTGAAGATTTTGATGCTCCGCCTCGAATCAAACGACTTGGTGTTTACCAATGAGCCACCATCAGCCGTTGCAGCAGAAGTTGTTGGAGACGTTGAGGATGCTGAGATTGAGTTCGTTGACCCTGATGAGAGTGATGACGATCAAGATGAAGGCGGAGTGTCTCTGAACGATGACATGTTGGCCGCAGAGCAGGAAGCAGAGAAAGCTCTAGCCGGTCTCGGTTTCGGTGATGCGATGGATATGCTGAAAAGCACTTCAACAGAACCCGAAGACACACCAGCCCAAGGCGCGTCTGAAACAAAGGACTCGTCTAAAGCACCATCAGCCACAACACCAATCAAGGGAAAACAGGTTAAGGCCAAACCCAAAAAAGACACAGAAGAACAAACAGAGAAACCTGAGGCAAAAGAAGAGTTGTCACCTCAGGACATTGCCAAAAACGCGCCACCTTTGGCGAACGATAACCCTCTGCAAGCCCTCAAGGATGTTGGGGGTGGACTGGGTGACATCGACTTCCCATTTGACGCATTCAACGCATCGACTGACGCCTGCATTGCTGACGAAGTGAGTCTTAAAAACTCCAACGAGGCAGAGCTAGAACAGCCCAAGGCTGACTTCGTTCCAGAAGAACAAAACTCCCTGCAGGGCGATGACTTCCCCATGTTTAGTGGTTCAGATGAGCCTCCATCATGGGTTATTGAACCATTGCCTATGTTGGCCGTTGAGTCAGAAGAGGCTTCTGCCACAACAGAAATGTCACAAGCGAACATACCTAATCAGCAGGAAAAAGACGCTAAGACATTGCTGTCTGAGATGCTTGCTGGCTATGGCGAAGCATCTGCTCTGCTTGAGCAGGCGATCATGCCTGTTCTGGAAGGGAAAAAGACGCTGGGAGAGGTTCTATGTCTGATGAAGGGCCAAGCCGTAATCCTATACCCAGAAGGTGCTCGGTCATTAGGTGCGCCGTCAGAAGTTCTCTCAAAGCTATCCCATGCCAATGCGATTGTTCCAGATCCTATTATGCCTGGTCGTAAAGTGCGAGATTTCAGCGGTGTGAAAGCAATTGTGTTGGCGCAACAACTTTCAGATGCAGTCGTAGCGGCCATCAAGGAAGTAGAAGCGTCAATGGGTGGATACCAGGATGTCTTTGAGCTTGTATCTCCTCCTGATGCTGATGTCAGAAAGAGCAAGTCTGCTCCGAAGCAACAAAGCCAACCGATGCAGAAAAAAAACCAACAACAGAAGTCTGATGCTGGTTCAGGTCAAGCTGCACCGGCAAAAGACACGAAAGGAAAAACTGCTCAGAAACCTCAAAAGGAGAAAAAAGGCGATACCTCCTCTGTGGTTACGGGGCATGAAAGCAAGCCGATTGAAGAAAAACAGAACGTGGCTCGCCTTCCCAAGAGAGAGGCTCAACCCGAAGCTGTTGTAGTTACCAAAGTTGAGCGTGAAAAGGAACTTGGTCACATCGAGGTCCGAGAAAGGGAAGAGCAAGAGGTGAGGGAGTTTGAACCACCAAAGGCTAAAACAAACCCGAAAGACATCAAAGACGAAGACTTTTTGCCGCCTGGCGTTACCCCTGAGAAAGCGATTTTGATCCTCAAGGACATGATCCAGAAACGTTCGGGCAGATGGCTAGTTACACCTGTCTTGGAAGAAAACGGCTGCTTAGTCACCAGCGATAAAGCGTTCGACATGATTGCCGGGGAAAACATCGGCATCAAAAAACACATCCTCTGTGGGATGTTGAGCCGGGCACAAAAACGCCCTTTGCTCAAAAAGCGTCAAGGAAAATTGTATTTAGAGGTAGATGAAAAATGACAATGAGTTATGACCCGCTCGCCTACGAGATGCCGTGGCGGCCTAACTATGAAAAAAATGCTGTGGCAGGCTGGCTTGCAGCCTCCGGTGCTGCTTTGGCCGTGGAGCAGGTCAGCACTATGCCTCCAGAGCCCTTTTATTGGATGACGGGGATCTGTGGTGTGATGGCAATGGCTCGTTTGCCTAAGGCTATCAAGCTCCATTTGCTGCAAAAGCATTTGAGGGGCCGAGATTTAGAGTTTATCTCCATTACGGAGCTCCAGAAGTACATCAAAGATACGCCGGAAGATATGTGGCTTGGCAGTGGGTTCCTGTGGGAAAACCGTCATGCCCAGCGCGTGTTTGAGATCCTGAAACGAGATTGGACATCTATCGTCGGAAAAGAATCGACGGTTAAAAAAGTTGTCCGGAGAATACAGGGTAAGAGAAAAGAGTTGCCTATCGGCCAACCTTGGATTCACGGGGTTGAGCCAAAAGAAGAAAAACTTATGCAGCCTCTAAAGCATACAGAGGGGCACACTCTAATTGTAGGGACCACCGGTTCGGGCAAGACCCGTATGTTCGACATTTTGATCTCTCAGGCCATCCTGCGCGGGGAAGCTGTGATTATCATAGACCCGAAAGGTGATAAGGAGATGCGAGACAATGCCAGACGGGCCTGTGAAGCTATGGGACAACCGGAAAGATTCGTCTCATTCCACCCGGCATTCCCAGAAGAATCAGTGCGTATCGATCCCCTGCGAAATTTCACCCGTGTAACGGAAATCGCAAGTCGATTGGCTGCATTGATTCCATCCGAAGCTGGGGCTGATCCATTCAAATCATTTGGCTGGCAGGCTCTTAACAATATTGCTCAAGGGCTTGTTATCACCCATGACCGTCCTAACCTAACAAAACTCCGTCGTTTCCTTGAAGGTGGCGCTGCTGGTCTAGTCATCAGAGCCGTTCAAGCCTATTCAGAACGAGTTAGGCCTGACTGGGAGGCCGAAGCTGCGCCTTTCCTAGAGAAAGTAAAAAACGGCTCTCGTGAAAAGATCGCTTTCGCTTTGATGAGGTTCTATTACGAAATCATTCAGCCTGAACATCCCAACTCAGACCTTGAAGGTTTGTTGTCGATGTTCCAGCACGACCAAACCCACTTTTCCAAGATGGTGGCAAACCTCCTTCCGATCATGAATATGCTGACGTCCGGAGAGTTGGGGCCATTGTTATCGCCAGACTCAACTGACCTAAGTGACGAACGCCAAATCACTGACTCTGCGAAGATCATTAATAACGCCCAAGTAGCCTACCTGGGCCTCGACTCGCTGACCGACAACATGGTCGGTAGCGCTATGGGCTCAATATTTCTTTCTGACCTTACAGCGGTTGCTGGGGATAGATACAACTATGGCGTCAACAACAGGCCCGTAAACATCTTTGTTGACGAAGCTGCTGAGGTGATCAACGACCCATTCATCCAACTTTTGAACAAAGGACGTGGTGCGAAACTTCGTCTTTTCGTTGCAACCCAGACTTTTGCAGATTTCGCAGCTCGACTGGGCAGCAAAGACAAAGCGCTCCAAGTCTTGGGGAACATCAACAACACGTTCGCTCTGCGTATTGTTGATGGGGAAACCCAAGAATACATCGCGGATAACTTGCCGAAGACGCGGCTCAAGTACGTTATGCGTACACAGGGCCAGAATTCTGATGGTAAGGAACCCATTATGCACGGAGGCAACCAAGGCGAGCGTTTGATGGAGGAGGAAGCGGATCTTTTCCCTGCCCAATTACTGGGAATGCTTCCGAATCTGGAATACATAGCCAAGATTTCAGGCGGAACTATCGTAAAAGGCCGTCTGCCAATATTGACCCAGTAAGAGCAGAGCTATGTGTAACAAGAAGTATAGAAACTACGAGGTAGCCATCATGGTCGATGTGAACCCTTTTGACCGGGTTATGAATGAATTGAAAAATCGTGGACGCAAAAACGCTCATATCCTGAGCATCCTTCAATTCGATTGGCCTGCATCAGAGGTCATCATCGAGAAGCTGAGCTGCTACATCACAGACGGTATTAAGGCTAATCAAGAGCCAGTGATTTACCCGATCATTGAAGAGGCTCTTCATCGCTACAGCCAGCTTGTGTTCCATGAACAGAGAGAAAAGTACGAAGACCCAGCCCGAATAGGGGCGTTTTTAGAAACTCTCATCACCGAGACTTGCCGGGCGCTGGAAGCACAAATCGTCGATTGCGGTGGCGATTTATGGTCTGTCGATTCAGGAGAACCGTTCTCACTGTGGCTGTCTTCCCATCCTGGAGAATTATCTATTAACCCGCAGCCCCACGAGGATGAAACCTCTTTGCGCGGCTTGCTGTATGAACTCATCACCTGTGAAAGTGTGAAAATTGTTTTAAGGAGAACTGACTATGAACAAGCCGTGGTTGCTGGTCGCATGGCTGCTGGCTATTGAGATACTTGCGATATTGCTGCTGATCCCAGGTGACTGGACAGACAAAGCTATCAAAAGAGAGTCTGTGCTGGTGGAGCAAAGTCTCGGGATCGAAGCCAGAGACTGGATACAGGACAAAGCATCTACCTGGTTCCGGTCGAGCATTATTGATTCTGGCTTCTATGAAGGGATGTACCAAACGTTGATCCCCTCAGAAGAAGAGCGCCAGAAATCCAAGGGTATGCAGGACATGGGAAAGGGCTGGTTCGCGTGGGTTAAGGGACGCATGGAGGCCTTTGTTAACGTCATTTACCAGTTCTATACCAGACTGGCGCTGTTAGCTGCTTGGGCTCCCTATATGCTCATCCTGTTTGTACCGGCTGTGTACGATGGGATGATGACCTGGCGCATCAAACGGACCAACTTCGACTACGCAAGCCCAGTTTTGCATCGCTATAGCGTTCGCGGAACAATGTACTTGATGGCTGGTTTGTTCATCGCATTCTTCGTCCCTATAGCTCTCGATCCGGTTGTCATTCCACTTACGATGATGACCTGTTGCGTTCTGGTAGGCCTGACGTTCGGCAACCTACAAAAACGGGTATAGGAGGGGGGAATGAGCTACTCCGTTTTAAATCAAGATGGTGTGCATCTGTGTGACATTCCACGGAATGTCTATCAGTTGATACGTCGCCAGTCCCTGTCAGAGTTATGGCTTTACTGGGTGCAGATTTTGAATTTGGTTAAGGTGTTAATTGCTTGCGTCGGGAAGATGGTCTTTGTTATGCCAGTCGCATGGTTCTGGGTGCTGTTTTTGTGCAGCATGGTTGCACCAGAGCGAATTTCTGACGTATCAGGACTTTTCTATCCAGATGTGATCGGGTGGGCCGCTGGCGCGGCTATCACCATCATCATTTACTCTGCATTCACACGACCAGCAATGTACGGATACCACAACGTATTCAAGCAGCGCATCTGCTCAAGAGTAAAGCAAATAACGCCCGAGCTCAGAACAGTCTCAGGGCCACTGTTCTTCTACAGAAACGAAATTGGAACGATATAGAGAGAAACCATGAACGTAACCAAGAAAATTCATCTGCTGGCGCTGGGATTGTTTATGACCGGTACTGCCATCGCTGCACCTGATGTGCTCAATGACGACGCAAAGCTCAAAAACCTTGAGAAAGTTTGCCCTGACTGTGAAATGGTGGCAAAAGATGTGCTCAATCTTCGGGTTCAAAACTGCCAGCTAAAAGATACCTCCAGTGCAATGATGATAGGAACTATGCAAAATGACCCTATGTTTTCGTTTATGCTGGCGGTACACACTGCGGCAGGCTCGGAGGCATACAAAACAGTAGTTGGTGCCGCTGGCAACCATGTTGACTGTGAAAACCCATTGAACTGGATCAAGCTGACCCAGCAAGCAATTAAAGGAGGCAAAGTCTAATGCGTAAGAGAGATTTCTTTTTTGGAGAGGTGTATGAGGGGAGTGGAGGAGCCACTCTACGACTGAGTGATATGGAGCCATTGGCAAGAAAAGTATCAGCAGAGTTCTTCACCGCACAACTGAACCGTATGTTGAAAGAGCATGACGGTCAGTTGACGCTCAGCGATGGAACGTCGTACCCCAGCTTTTGGAGTTTCATCGACAAGGTTGATACCAAACAGGTTGGCTATGTGGAAATCTATGCTCGTCAAGATGTCAACGATAATGTGGAAGCAACGCTGGCTTGTGACATCGTTTTGGTTAATGGCGTGATCACCGTGAAGCCGCACTGGTGTGCTTACAAGGACATCCGTGCTGACGAAGTGATTTCCACCTTACTGGTGCCTTTGCACTTGAAAGCTCTCCAGGGCAAGGCTTACATTCGCTTGGATGATGGTGAAACCGAACCTCTGTTACAAAACGACGACTATCAGGCTGAACTTGAAAATGTGTTTAGTGTTTCCAAGTACCCATCAGCTATGAGCTGGGGCGATACAGCAGACCAGAAGGTTAAGCAGTACAATATGGACCTTGAGTGCGCCACAGATGTTGGTCGTCGAGGTGTCTCATCAGAGCAAGCATGGGATGCTTATCGAGAACTCCGGCGCAATAGAACAATGTGAAACAAGCGGCCATTGGCCGCTTTGAACTTTCACATGTGAAAGTTTTTCGCCTCCCTCTATTATCATCTCCTCGAATAAACCTCCACAAAGTGCCCAAAATGGGCCGTAACAGCACTGTTCCTAGATTGCTCAATTAAGAGACGATTACTCCGTGATGACGACAAGTTATTCGGAGGGTCTATGTCCGCACAAGCTCACGTCAGAGAAAGCGAAAGCTCATCTGGTTCATTCATCTCCTGGCAGTTCCTTGTATGGCAGGTGATGTTCGTTATAGGTGTTGTTGCAGGGATGAACCTGGAACACGTATTCAATTTTCTAGGTTAATGGGAGGAAGTGTGAACGTTAATAAACAATTTTTCTGGTTTTTGATGAACGCTGTGCTTATGTGCATCTTTATCCTTCCCGTAGCGGTTGCCTTTTGGTTGTCTGCTTTTGCGGCAGGATTTGACTGGAGTCAGTGGGTCAAGCTGACCGCTGATACAGTCAACGGAGCTGCAAGTGATCCTATTAAGGCTCTGGGTACTGTTCAGACCTACTGGGGAATTTTCAGCTTCTTTTTGCTTGCGGCGTACAGTTTTATGTTCAAGTTTAAAGCCAAGGCCCAAAAGGAAGAGGAGGCGCTGGCCGGTATTCGCACAGCCAATGAAATTGGCGTTGCTTCTTCTGAAAAAGATTCAGTTGCAGTTTCTCAGAACTAATAACCAATCCGATGAAAGTAAAAGGGGCAGCTTCGGCTGCCTTTTTTTATTTGTCGCTGGAAGTGCCCGAAAAGGGCGCGAAGCCGTGGCAAAAAATTAGTGCCCTTGAATGAGAATACAGTCCACTAGGAAAAGAAGAGGGTTGCTATGAAGCCTGTAAAGATACCGCGCCGGGTTGATGAGCCACCGCATCTGCTGTTGTGGAGCGCAGATGAGTTGGCCCCAATGCTTTTGGGACTGACTATAGGGGTTATCATCGGTAAGGCCTTGATCTGCTTTTTAGGGGGGGTACTTGTAACCAACCTTTATCGACGGTTCAGGGATAACCATCCGGATGGATACCTGCTCCACATGATCTACTGGGCCGGGTTCATCATGACCAAGGCCAAATCTCTCAAGAACCCGTTTGTCCGGAGGTATTTGCCTTGAACTTTAAAAAGTATCTCAAGACCTGGGAAGGGACCCAAACAGAAAATAAGTGGGGTCGAGTCTTTCAGGGTGGTCTCATCGCAATCGTTTTGTTGCTAGTTATCCAGGTATTCAGCAAGGAAACAATTGTGACTATGCAGCCGTTCACTCTGACAGAAGAAGCCTGGGTGACAAAAAACAACGCCTCCCAGTCATACAAAGAGGCTTGGGGTTTTGCCTTTGCCCAGTTGCTTGGGAACGTGACTCCCGGAACTGTGGATTTCGTTAAGGAACGGCTTACCCCGCTTCTCTCCCCGAGCATCTATCAAGACGTGATTGATGCCATCGAAATTCAAGCTCAGCAGATCAAGAACGACCGAGTAACCATGAGGTTCGAGCAGAGATTTGTTGAGTATGAGCCCAAGAGCGACAAGGTTTTTGTCTACGGATATTCCTATGTCAAAGGGGCTTCTTCTAACGAGGAACGTAGCGAACGCTCCTACGAGTTCGCTATCAAGATTTCAAACTACGCGCCCGTGCTGGACTACATCGACACCTATGTAGGAAAGCCACGCACCAAAGCTGTTTTGGAGCAACTCCAGCGCAAAGAAGAGAACCGGAGAAAGAATGAAGAACAACGCTAAAATTTCGCTTCTGGCGCTGTCCTTGGCGCTTGGAACATCAATGGCCTATGCCTCGGATGATATTCCTGTTGTCCCGGCAAGCGTTATGAAAAAAGACGTTCCAGCCCCTGTGACGTCGGGACAAAACGCCAGTGAAGTAGTGGGTCATGTAAATGAAAACCCCATGCTGACGATGCAGCCCGGCGTAAACCAAATAATCCCTATTGCCATTGGTCATCCCAATCGTGTTGTAACACCTTTCAGTAATCCAGAGATTGTCTCCACTTCCCTGACTGGAGCAAACGAAAACGGTCAATGCGGTGAGGTTTGTATCAAAGAGAACGTGGTCTATGTTGCTACGGATAAACAATATCCTGTGACTATGTTCATTACGGAAAAAGGCTCAGAAGCCCAAGCATTAAGCCTGACTATGGTTCCTCGCCGTATTCCGCCTAGAGAAGTATTTCTCAAACTCGATGGTGGTGTAGGGATCAGTGGGGCATTTGCTAATTCCAAGGCTGAGGCTTGGGAGCAGAGTCAGCCTTACGTCGAAACTATCCGCTCTGTGTTCAGGAAAATTGCCATCGGGGAAGTTCCACAGGGTTACACGTTGAACCGTATCCCTGCCGGAGTCGCTGTACCTAGTTGCTCACACCCTGGGATTAAGGTGGATTTCGGTAAAGGGCAATACATGATGGGGCATCACCTAAATGTATTCATCGGTGTAGCACAGAACGTTTCTGAACAGCCTATCGAGTTCAAAGAGGCTCTTTGTGGAAGCTGGGATGTCGCTGCTGTTACTACGTGGCCGCTCAACGTGCTTGAGCCCGGCCAGAAAACGGAACTCTATGTAGCGAAGAAACAAAAGCGTGGAATTGCTCCAACGTCTAAGCGCCCTTCGCTTTTGGGAGGTGGTCAATGATCAAACGATTCTGGACTGAGCTAGACCCCCAAAAGAAACGCTGGGTAGCAATTGCTGGTGGCCTATTCGTTCTTTTTGCAGTAGTGACGATGTTCTCTGGTGAGCCGAAGAAGGAAGAAAAACGCGGTAGGCAAGAAACCATCAAGCATGTTCTTACAGACAAAAACACCCGTGAGATAGGGATAGATTCGCTGTCTGCCGATGTGAAGATGGTGTCTCGTGAGAACTCAGACCTGAAAAAGGAGCTGGAGAAAGTTAAAAGAGAGCTGGAGCAAACAAAGGATACTGCCGGTAAATCCAGCGATGTTGGTAGAGATATTACTCGTCTACGTCAAGACATTGAGCTTCTGACTCAGAAAAACATGGAACTGGCAAAGAAGGTTGAAAATGGCGGAAAAAAATCCTCTTCAACAGGGGATGCTAGAACCGATGTTGATGGTGCAATTGCATCTGGTGAAGATGGGCGGTTCATGGAGAAAAAGCTCGACTACAAAGATCCTGCATCTTTTTTCCGTGACGCACCACTCCCTGACTCGAAGGGTGGAGCTCCAGCAACAGGCAAAGGTGATGGCCGTGATGCCACTAAGCCAGGCATTCAGATTGTGAGCTACTCACAGAAGGCCCCAGAAGTTGATGTGAAAGACGACAAAGATGATGAGTCCCTATATCTACCGTCAGGTTCCATCCTGACAGGTGTACTTATCAACGGTATGGATGCACCTACTTCCCAAGGTGCCAGACGAGATCCATTCCCTTCAACTCTTCGGATTCAGAAAGAAGCCATATTGCCTAATCGTTTCCGTGCGGATGTCAGAGAGTGTTTCCTGATTGTTTCAGGCTATGGCGACCTTAGTTCTGAACGAGCCTACCTACGCGGTGAGACATTCTCTTGTGTCAGGGAAGACGGTGGCGTGATTGAAGCGAGGCTTGATTCTTATGCGGTTGGTGAGGACGGAAAAGCTGGTGTTCGAGGCCGCGTTGTATCGAAGCAAGGGCAGATTATTGCCAAGAGCTTGATGGCTGGGTTTCTTGGCGGCGTGTCTGAGGCCTTTGATGTTAACCCTGTACCAGTTGTTAACACCAACCCTGGCTCAAATACCCAGTATCAGTCAGTTTTCTCTGAACAGATGTTTCAGGGGGCTGCTGCGAAGGGGGCTAGTAAGGCGCTTGACCGTATCGCTCAATTCTACATCGACATGGCCGAAGGTATCTTCCCGGTCATCGAGGTTGATGCTGGCCGCCAAGTAGACATCATTGTGACAAAGGGCACCAAGTTACAAATTCGTTCCAATGGGGGCAATAAGAAATGAAAATTTTGAACATTTTGACCAGAAAGGGCAGTTCCAGAGGCAAGGCTCAAAAGGAACAGGCTGTAAGATCCGCAAAGATGTTGGGGGTGGGAGCAGTTCTTCTAGTTCTGTCGGGCTGTTCCTCACTCAACATCGGTAGCGATGAGTATAGCTGTCCGGGAATGCCGAGTGGTGTTCAGTGTATGTCAGCGAGAGACGTTTACGCCGCAACTAATGACGGAAATGTCCCTCGCCCAATGAAGCCTGAGGAAGTCGAGGCCAAAGCGGAAGCGGATGGCGGAGGTTCCTCTGACGTTTCAGTGAGCTCATCTAACTCCGGGGATTCGGTTATCGACAATTATGTCGCACCACGTCTTCCGGATCGCCCAATTCCAATTCGCACACCCGCGCAGGTTATGCGGATTTGGGTAGCTCCCTGGGAGGACACCAATGGTGATCTCATCGTGACAGGGTATGTCTACACCGAAATCGAACCGCGCAGGTGGGTAATTGGGGATGGCACACCGCAAAGTGAGCCAGTTTTGAGACCGCTGCAAACGGTAACACACGAACCGAAGTCTGAAACAACTAAATAGGAGATGTTCTTGATGAACGTAAATCAGTTGGCGAATGCCTCAAGTAAAAACAACGCAATCTTGCTTTTTATGGGGTTGCTGGTGGTAGTATTCCTACTCGTGCCAGATCAGGCTTATGCCGGTACTGGTGGCGGTGCTTTTGATGATGTATGGGAAACTCTCAAGGATTGGACCCAGGGTACTTTGGGTCGGATCGTTGCGGGTGCGATGATCCTCGTAGGTGTTGTCGGTGGTATCGCTCGCCAAAGTCTCATGGCCTTCGCTATGGGTATCGGTGGCGGTATGGGTCTGTACAACTCCCCGTTAGTAGTAGAATCCATCATGTCTGCCACTCTGGAACATGCAGAGAAGGTTATTCCGACGGTTGTGCAACTCAGTAATGGATTGGGTGTGTAAAAGATACTTCGCCGTTAATGATGGCGTAATAAGGGCAGCATAAAAGCTGCTCTTATTTTTTGTAAAAAGTCTAGTCGTAACAAATCTAAACTCTTTCCTCGTTTGCTCAAAAAGGGCACTTTCACAGCCCGTGTTTTTGTCAACACTCCCTTAACCTCCATTACTGGGTTCCTGTAACTCAAACTAATGGAGAATGCGATGATCAATTTCAAGCCTAAACTTCCGGCGTTGCTGGGAGCTTTGGCGGTTCTTACCGCTGGAGCTGCTCATGCAGAGTTGCTGGAATATACCTTCAAGGCTCCAAATGGTGCCCAAAGGTCTCTGCCTCCGAATGCTAACTATGCCAACCCGACGGGCAACGTTTCGTTTGCCTTGAGTGCCGGTATCGACCGAAAGGTCAAGATCTCGGTACTTCGGTCGGATGGAACAGTGGTTTCGACAGCGACCAGCCACCTTCTTGGGGCTACAGATCGCATTACAGTAGGTGGAAAATCCTACTATGGTGCGGAACTTCAACTACCAGCTCCTTCCGAGGGAGTCTACAAACTAAGGGCCGAAATACTGGCGTCAGACGGAAGTTCCGTTCAGACTGATGAATACCCGCTTCAAGTCGATACGACAGCGCCAAGTTTGGCAAACGTGACAGTAAAAGGGGAATGGATCCGGGCGCTTTCTGATGGAACGCTACTGCTAGGTCCTAACCGATTTTCAGGTATAGATGTGTCTGCATCTGATGCCGGTTCTTCGGTTTCCTCTATACAGGCGTATGCTGTAGATAGCAAAGGCAAGAGTAGTCCTGTTGTCTCGGTTAATTACGCCAACGGCCAAGGCCAGTTGTTGAACTGGAGCACTGTGTTCCCTAATGGGGAGGATCGATATACGCTTCATTTCGAGGCCCTGGATAAAGCAGGGAACAAAGGGTCAATAGCCTATCCTATTGCTTGGGATTCAGTAGGTGCAAAGTCTGGAGAGAATCCTGAGCCAGTAGCAGTGTATGACCCTAAGAACCCGCAGGCCTCAACTTTTAAGGTTAATGGTCAGGCCCTATCAGGTTTTGCGCCTTATCAGAACGGAATGACCATTTATTCCGATACCTACAGGGTGCTCTACCGGATACCCAAAACAAACTCCTATCCTTCTTCACCTTACGGTGCTCAAAGCGGTAACTGGTGTGATTATAAAAACTGTATTGAAGGCAATATCATTGCCGAAGACGGTACATATGATTATCGGCAGACGCAAGCTGATGTATTCCAGCAACATGGGACAAAAACTAAGTCGTTTATTATTTACGACTGGGTTATGAACTCTCTTGGTAATACATCCGTCAGTGTGAAAACTGATCCATCGGTTAGCTTGGCTCCCAACGGTAAGTATGTTGAATATCTTAGGGATGATGGTCAGTGGGTCCGCGGTGAAACCATTAATATGAGCTCAGTTAACCATTATAAAAAACTGAGATTTCATGTTGAGCCGAGACCTTACGCTCAGGAGTTATGGGGAACTTGGTTGCCTACTACTAAAATTCCGGCAAATGCTTCTTATGCAGAAGTGGATACGGATATATCGTTCAGTGGGCGCTCATGTTCGTGGCCTGGATATTGGTCTCGACCGGAAGGGAAGCCTGAACTTCCGTCTGATCGGATTGGGGCATCGTTCTGCTATGACCTTAACCCTCCTGAAATTGCTGGGTTAGAACGAAATGGGCGGATTTTTAAAGCTCATTTCCGTGAGCCTGATTCATTTGACGGATGGGGTGTTAACCAGTGGGTTATTTCTACCAACTCAAGTGCGTCTGCGATAACCTCGACTGGCGAAGAACGTCCGTTGTCTCGTACTGAAGTTCTTCGTAGTAGCACAAATGATTGGTTTTTCACATTTTCTGCTGAGAATCTGTCAGAGGGCACATATACCGGCATATCTCTCGTAGCTAAAGATGCTTTCGGTAATGAGGTTAAGCAGGTATTCACTGGCTCCCAATATGCTATGAGCATAGATAATTCAGCGCCGACACTAACCGTATCGATCAGTGATGGAGCACCAATCCAGTCTTTGGATGATGTTGTAATCACCTTGACTGATACTGCCGACCCGAGTCCTAAGCTGACCTCTATTGCCCTCGTCGGAGGCCCAGCCGATGACAAGGTTCAGTTGTCCTGGCGCGAAGAGTCGAAAGGGCGATTCCGCCTTGAGTACCCGGTAATGTTCCCGTCTTTGAAAGAAGGGGAATCTTACTCGCTGACTGTGGCGGGAGAGGACGCCCAAGGCAACGCGGTACAAAAGGCTGTTGGCTTCGAGTACAAGCCTCGTCAGGTGATGTTGGCGGATGGTATGGACGGGAAGGTCATGATTCCTGCTGTCACTCATGAATTTGTTCATGCGGATGGCAAACGGATCATTGAGACTAAACCGCTGACGCTCAGTGATGGTGCTGTCGTGACAGGTTCATATGACGTGTTTGCGACTCTCCGCTCTGATGCACAAGTGCCGCTGGTTGTTAATGGTGTTCGCATCGAGCCGGGCCAGACAATGGGAATCATGAGCCAACATGATTTTGGTGCATCAGGTGGACGCTTGAGTATCCCTGTTAAACCTGCTGTACCTGATGAGGTAGGCTCTTCCAGCCTTCTTGTCATGACTTCTGCGCCGAACTCACCCATCCTGGTTGTAGACATCAATACTTGGAAAGGTGCAGCTAAACTCTCTGCCGAGTCATGGACAATTCGCCAGGTTATTGACCCGGTGAAAATCTATGCCTTACCAGAACTTGGCGTTCCTTGCCGGTTTACTACGAAAGCAGATGTGGCTATGGCCGCAGACCCGATTCGTGATCCGGTATGTTTGCTCCAGTGGGACAGAACTCCGGATGAAGCGGAACAAACGACACAGGACAACAACGGTATGAAGGTTGCTGGACTGGTCGGTCAGGCGGTGAGCATTGGTGAACAACCTGTCGAATATAGCCTGTACCTGTTCAGTGGTGATGGCTCCAAGGTGAAGGTTGGTTCAGGCTCTCAGAACCTGACGGTAACTACAGCTTATGGTTCTGTTAGTTACACCCCGATAGATGATATTGCTCAGGTGAACCGCGTTATTGAAGACTTTAATGTGAACTTCAAACAGTCCAAGGGGCCAGACTGTTCGATTACCCTCAATGCAGATCGTGCGAAAAAAGAGGCTGCGAGCAAGGCTGTCGGGAGCGCTAGTCGCGCCTGTCTATTTGAGTGGCAGCAGATCCCTAATGGATTGGTTCAAGACCAATTATCGGAATCACCTTATCTGTCGGGTTCCTTGGCTGAGAATGGTGTACATCCTATGGGGTGGCGTGTAAGCATCTTTACCCGCAATGGAACTCGGGTGACGTTGAATGATGAGATCTTCAACATTGAAGCTGTTGACCCCCCAGCACCGACTGTTGCTCTGTCCTCAAAGTACAACTTCAAAAACAACATCTACATGGTGCCAATGACCGGTAACTATCTTGGAGACGTAATAATCAACTCTGAGCGAGCGGCACTGGACATTTCCATCTCGCGCAACTCAAGCGTCCTGGAGTCTGAAACTTTCTCTCCAGGTAGTGGGGCATACAACAAGGTGTATCGTCGCATCAATACCGATGAGAGGCCTTTGTGGGAGGAAACTACCTACAAAGTGAATGCGACTTACAATAAGGTGCCTGATGTTAAGACGGAAGTTGTTTACAAGGCTATAGCCGCACCTTCCGATAGCATCCGCCCTATCGTTGAAGTTGAAGGTGATACTGCTATTGATACCCAGGCATTGCCTATCAAAGTTCTCATTCGTGATCAGTACAAACCTGATGGTGGTTACGATGAAAAAACTATGGGGAAATGGAAGGTACGGCTTATTCGTCAGAAAGTTTACAACGAGACCGAGCCATTAACAGACTTTGTTTTTGCAGAAAATGGCGAAGCACAGTTTTCGGTAAATATCAAAGGCGTAGATTCGTCCTCGATTCGTATCGTTGCTGAGGCTGTTTTGGAAAGCCCTGTTGAGGGGTATAACCGAACAGAGACATCTCTTAGACCGGCTTTTTTGACTGTTCTAAAAGGTGGCGCTATTGGTGCTGATGTTCAGTCACGCAAACTATCAGGACAAGCTCCGTTCACGTCGGTTTTTAAACTAGCGCTGAATGATCGTCAGGATGTGCGTGCTACGGGAAAAGTTATATGGGAAACCAGCGCTGATGATGGAAAAACATGGGAGCAGTTTACTCCGGAGGATCGCTATAAGTATCAACTTGTTAGAACCTTTGAAAAAGGAGAGTACAAGGTTCGCGCTAAAGTGTTTAACATTAACTCTGGAGCAGAGCAGTACACTGAGGTTGTTAGTATCATCGCATACGATAAACCAAAGATTTCGGTTTCTGGCCCAGCGACTTTGTTTATAGGAAGTGAAGGGCAGTACATCGCAAATCTAACGTTGAATGACGAAGAAATTAAGGATAGCGATGCGATAGTTGAATGGTCTACAGATGGCGGGAAAACATACTCTGAGACAGGGAAAAACATTACTCTGTCTAGCGATGAGGTAACTAGGTATCGCTTGTGGAGCAGAGTTCGTTCAATCTCAGCCCCACCGGATGACAGCTACGCTTATGAGACGTCAAAAATGTCTGTTGACTTTGTTGCTGTTAAGCCTCCTCGCCCTAGAGTAACTGGACCAAGCCTCATTGAGACCGGTAAAGTTTACACTTTCAAAGCAGAAACAAGTCTTCCTTATCGTGGTATGGAAGTGACAATGAATGGATTCTTTACACTACCTAACGGGACAATCGTTAATGGAGATACCCTTGAGTATACGCCTACCGAATCCGATCTCAGTCAGAACAATATTGACATTAAATATACTGTTTGGATTGAAGGATACCGAGAAAAAGGGGCCGAGGCTTCTCATAGTTTGCGAACCCGAGTCTGGCAATATGTTTGGCCCAAGTTCGGAATGCAGGTCAGGGTTGACGCGAGCGTTGCTCCGGCGACAGTAACAGCATCAGTACGTGCCATTGCATTTAATGGAAAACTAGAAGATCCAACCTACGATTGGGACTTACCAAAAGGTGTCATTATTGAAGACCAAAAACAAGGAACCTTGCGGTCTTTTGTTGTAAATGAGCCTGGTGATTATACCATTAAGGTGAATATCCGTGATGCTAGAGGGCATGAGTTTGTTATTGAACAGCCTCTTAAAGTTGGACAAGCTGCACCTTATGTAGTTGATCTTCAATATTCAGGCTCAAACCCGTTCGAGCGAGAGCCTCTTGATGTTTTACTTCGTCCATATGTTTCTGGAGGTCATCCAAAAGATCGTATTGCTTCTCGGTTGTTCTCTGTCAATGGAACACTAATTGACGGTGGAGGGTATTACGTTAGAACTCGCCTTGGAGCTGGTGAGCACAGCATCAAGCTAAAAATAACCTCTGAAATGGGGCATGAAGCTGAGGGTGAGGTGAACATCAATGTAGCCGAAAATAAACTGCCAGCATGTAGCTTGAGCTCAAGAGAAACTGTTGGTTCGTGGATCGTCTATGCGAGCTGCGAAGACACCGATGGTCGCATGAAGTCCTATGAGTGGACCATTGCTGGAGAGTTAAAAAGTATCAGTTCTGATCGATTAACTATCAGCAAGGGCTCATATGAAGCGATGCCAACCATTTCTTTGGTTGGGATCGACGACTCTGGAGGCCGGTCCGAAGCTGTCACTATGAACTAAGGTTCATCCTTCCAAAGCCCGGTTTTAGACCGGGCTTTTTTGTAACTCGCTGGAGTTGTCCAAATTGGGCTATTACAGAGGCGAGTCTGTTCCCATCCCCCAGATACACTGCCCAGCATCCAGTAATCCAATCTTAGGGGATAAACATGCGGACAAAATTACTTGGGGCGATGATGGTGTTCGGGATTATTACCGGCACTGCTCATGCGTCATCGAAATTGGAAATCACCGATCCAAGAGCAGCAAAGATAGAGGACATCGTGAAGCTGCCCATTCAGGGGGTTCGAGCCGTTCAGAGTGACGGACAAATAATGTTCCTTTCCGAAAACGGCCGTTTTGTTATTTCAGGACAAATCTACGACCTTTGGAGCAAAAAACCACTCAACACTATGTCCCAGATGCGCGATGTGGCAGAGCGTATTCACTTCAAGAACATGGGCATGGACGTGGACTCGCTGAACACCCTCTCGATGGGGCACGGTGACAAAGAAGTCGTGATATTTGTCGATCCTCGATGTGCTGTTTGTCACAAGCTCATAGATGAGTCCGAGTCGTTGGCAGATGAGTACACCTTCAAAATCGTCGTAATTCCCGCTCTGGGAGCTGAGTCTAATCGACTCGCCAAGAACTTGTACTGCGCGAAAGACAAGACTCATGCGCTCGATGCGCTGATGAATAACACCTTGGGCACACTTTCTTCAAAAGAAAATTGCGACCCCGGTCAGTATGACCAAACGCTGTTGACAGCCCACTTCATTGGGATTGAAGGAGTTCCGTTCGTTGTTGCTCCTGATGGCCGCGTTAGTAAGGGACGCCCAAAGAACATGAAATCATGGTTGGAGAGTGCTGAATGATCGTAACCATTAAAAAGAAACTCCAAGAAACGTTGATCCCGGAGCATTTGCGAGCTGCCGGGATTATTCCTGTTTTGGCCTATGACGAAGACGATCACGTCTTCCTTATGGACGACCACAGCGTTGGTTTTGGCTTCATGTGTGAGCCTCTATGTGGTGCCGATGAAAAAGTTCAAGAGCGGATGAACGGCTTCCTGAACCAAGAATTTCCATCTAAAGCCACGCTCCAGTTTGTTCTGTTCCGATCACCGGACATCAACCAGGAGATGTATCGGATGATGGGGTTGCGTGATGGATTCCGTCACGAGCTTCTGACATCTGTTATTAAGGAAAGAATCAACTTCCTACAGCACCACACTACTGACCGCATATCTGCCAAGACCAACAAAGGCACCTACGACAATGGCCTGATTCAAGATCTCAAGCTGTTTGTTACATGCAAAGTTCCAATCAATAACAACAACCCGAGTGAAAGCGAGCTCCAAAACCTCGCCCAGCTCCGCACGAAGGTAGAGTCGTCACTTCAAACCGTTGGCCTTCGCCCTCGGACCATGACTGCTGTGAACTACATCCGGATCATGAGCACAATCCTGAACTGGGGGCCTGATGCGTCGTGGAGGCATGATGCTGTTGACTGGGAAATGGATAAGCCTATCTGCGAGCAAATCTTCGATTACGGCACCGATGTAGAAGTCAGTAAGAACGGTCTCAGACTGGGTGATTACCACGCAAAAGTCATGTCAGCGAAGAAACTGCCTGATGTTTTCTACTTCGGTGATGCGTTGACCTATGCAGGTGATCTGAGTGGCGGTAACTCCAGCATCAAAGAAAACTACATGGTCGTGACCAACGTGTTTTTCCCCGAGGCAGAGAGTACGAAAAATACTCTGGAGCGAAAGCGACAATTCACAGTAAACCAAGCCTACGGACCCATGCTCAAGTTCGTGCCGGTGCTTGCTGATAAAAAGGAGAGTTTCGACACTCTCTATGAGTCCATGAAAGAGGGATCTAAGCCCGTCAAGATCTCTTACTCGGTGGTCTTGTTTGCTCCGACCAAAGAGCGTGTTGAAGCTGCGGCGATGGCAGCACGAAACATTTGGCGTGAATCTCGATTCGAGCTGATGGAGGATAAGTTCGTTGCTTTGCCGATGTTCCTCAACTGTCTGCCATTCTGCACCGACCGTGACGCGGTAAGAGATCTATTTCGCTATAAGACCATGACAACCGAGCAGGCCGCTGTAGTGTTGCCGGTGTTTGGTGAGTGGAAGGGAACTGGGACCTACCATGCTGCGCTGATTTCGCGCAACGGCCAGCTCATGAGTTTGTCTCTTCACGACAGTAACACGAACAAAAACCTGGTTATTGCTGCTGAATCTGGCTCGGGTAAATCGTTCCTTACCAACGAACTAATATTCTCCTACCTGTCCGAGGGAGCCCAGGTTTGGGTTATTGATGCCGGTAAGTCTTACCAGAAACTTTCGGAAATGCTCAATGGTGACTTTGTTCACTTTGAAGAAGGGACGCACGTTTGTCTTAACCCGTTCGAGCTTATACAAAACTATGAAGACGAAGAGGACGCGATTGTCAGCCTAGTTTGTGCGATGGCCTCAGCGAAAGGCCTATTGGATGAGTGGCAGATCTCTGCGTTGAAGCAGGTTCTTTCTCGTCTTTGGGATGAGAAAGGCAAAGAGATGAAGGTTGACGACATCGCTGAGCGCTGTCTCGAAGGTGAAGATATGCGACTAAGAGACATTGGTCAGCAGCTCTACGCCTTTACGTCTCAGGGCAGCTACGGCAAGTATTTCTCTCGTAAGAACAACGTCAGCTTCCAGAATCAATTCACTGTACTGGAGCTCGATGAGCTGCAAGGGCGTAAACACCTCCGTCAGGTTGTGCTACTCCAGCTTATCTATCAGATCCAACAGGAAGTATTCCTTGGTGAACGTAATCGCAAGAAGGTCGTCATCGTGGATGAAGCATGGGATCTGCTCAAAGAAGGTGAAGTATCTACGTTTATGGAACACGCCTACCGGAAATTCCGTAAGTATGGCGGTTCAGTTGTTATTGCAACCCAGTCTATCAACGACCTTTATGAAAACGCTGTTGGCCGCGCCATCGCAGAAAACTCGGCCAGCATGTACCTGCTCGGCCAAACCGAAGAAACCGTGGAATCCGTTAAGCGTAGCGGTCGTCTGACCCTTTCTGAGGGCGGGTTCCACACCCTCAAGACGGTACACACCATTCAGGGCGTGTACTCAGAAATCTTTATTAAATCGAAAAGTGGTATGGGGGTAGGACGCTTGATAGTGGGCGACTTCCAGAAGCTGCTGTATTCGACAGATCCGGTGGACGTTAACGCCATCGACCAGTTTGTGAAACAAGGCATGAGCATCCCTGAGGCTATCAAAGCCGTGATGCGAAACCGTAAACAGGCTGCATAACCAGGGAGACATTAATGGACATTAAATCAATCGTAATCGCTGCCGTTCTTGGTGCCGCTGGTGGCTTTGGTGGTAGTTACTTCGTAATGAACGAACAAACGGCAAGTATCCATGAGCGCTTAAATCAAACTCCGCCTGTAGTCGTGGTCGATTTTGCCAAGGTTGCGTCTGCATATCCTGCTGGAGCTTCTCAAGAGGAGTTGGAAAAACTGATGGTTAATACCAATAACGCGATTTTGAAGCTGAAAGACGCAGGGTATTTGGTGCTTGATGCAAGCACTGTTGTCGGTGCGCCAAACGATTTGTATCTCCCAGAGGAGGTGCTGAAATGAGATTTCATCTCACTAAATATTTCGTCAAAAAGGAGTCCTGGAAGCGCTTCGCTGTTAAGGCTGGAGTGACTCTTCTTATTTTGTGGGCTGCTGGTGCAGCTTTTGCCAGTCGCTACCGAATCGGCATTGATCCACAGCAAGAGAAATGCCTGCCAGGTTATACCTTCTTCCTCATTGATCTCAAAGACCAGTCATTGGAGAAAGGGGCTGTGTACGCCTTTAGTGCGAAGAACATGGAGCCTTTTTACAAGGACGGGACCCGCATGGTCAAAATCCTAACAGGGATGCCGGGGGACAAGGTGGAGATCAACGATAAATGGAAGATCACCGTCAACGGTGATGTCGTTGGAGAAGGACTCCAGCTTGCAGGAAAACTGCATTTGCCAGAGAGCCATTTTTACGGCAAATCCACGTTGAAAGATGACAACTACTGGTTTATGGGCAAAAGCTCTTTCAGTTTCGACTCACGCTATTGGGGGACTGTGAAAAATGATCAAATCATTGGCCGCGCATATCCCCTGTTCTAAGACCGTTTTAACGGTATTGATGCTTTCTGTAGCTGGTGGGGGAGTCGCTCAAGAATCCCCGCTTACAGAGCAGGACAGGGAGCTTATTGAGCAAGGAAAACAGATAGCCGAAAGAGCTCAGAAGATGGAAATGCCGTCTTTGTTGCAAAACCAACACATGGACCAGGCTCAGGCCGAAGCCAAGACGTTTTTCAAGCAGCTCCAGTCTACCAACCAGACACTAAAGGAAATGCAGCTCAAGCAGGCCGAGAAAGGTATCTATACAGATCATCGGATACTGGTTTTCGCTTCACTTTCTCTTGGCGAACAGGGGCTAGATGATGTCTTAACGGCAGTGTCAGGTCAGCCTGATGCTGTGGTTGTATTCCGTGGTATTCCGGAGGGGATGAACTTGGGGCAGGGGGTAAAGGCTATTCAGGCGCTGGCGGCCAAGAAAGACCCTGTGCCGAACATCATCATCAATCCTACATTGTTCAAAACGTACAAAATAACAGCCGTCCCGACGATTGTTATGATCGAAGATGAACCGTTGCCGGGAGAGCAGCCAAATGTTGTTGCCCAAGTGTCTGGTTTGTCCGATCCGGTATGGCTTGCTCGTGAAGTTGATAACGGCGAGAAGGGTGATCTTGGTGTCAGGGGGCCAGTAGAGAAGATAGGTGAACCTGATCTTATTGATGTTGCCAAGAAACGCCTTGCCAATATTGACTGGGAAGATAAGAAGAAACAGGCTGCTGAGCGATTTTGGACCAAACAGAACTTCAATGAGCTGCCCAGAGCGTCTAAAGCTCGAACCAGAGAGATTGACCCCAGTGTGATGATCACCAGTGACATCAGCACTCCTGACGGCACCGTGTTTGCTCATGCTGGTGATGTGATCAACCCGCTGTGCGACCCGAAAGAAGTTTGCAAGCCAGGAACTCGTACATTCACCCAGGCTGTTGTGGTTTTCGACCCATTAGATAAAAAGCAAATGGAGCTGCTCGCCAAAAAACTGCCTGAAATTAAGCGGGAGCCTGGCGTACAGAGGATCACCTACATCGCTACTTCGTTCGATAAAGACAAAGGCTGGGATTCTTACAAGAGTGTCACCGACAACTTTGATGCACCGGTATATCTACTAACTCCTGATCTGATTACTCGTTTCGAGCTGGAGCATACTCCGAGCGTGATTACCTCCAGAGGCAAGATGTTCGTAGTCCGCGAGCTGGCCGAGGAGGGCGATGAATGATTTTTGCCCCGGCTTTCCAACCAATCAAAGATGTCGGTACTGGTTCGTTTGTCGCTGCTGAGGTATTGGCTCGCTGGAACGACGAAGGCCGGGTTCTTACGCCATCCAGTCTGTTATCTCAACCTCATTGGGGGCTGGTGGACATGGAAGTGGCAAGGTTCATCCAGAAAAACCTACATCAATGCTTGGATTTATATCCGACGCTTTTTCTTAACGTCTCAGAGCACACTTTGCGCTCTGATGTCATTTTCAAAGCATGGACAAGGGTTATTCATGCCATAGCGCAAAACCACTCGGGCCGTTTTGTGATTGAGATTACAGAGGGCATTCAGGATGCGTCACTTGCATCCAGATGGGATGCGTTGATCGAAACTGGAGTTGAATTAGCCCTTGATGATTATGGAGATAAACACTCATCTCTGGAGCGTTTGAGTGGTTATCCCTGGCGTTACTGTAAGTTTGACGCGAGAAGGCTTCGCTCTCTCGAAGATTACCCAGCTATTGTCCATTGCCGAAGGAAAGGTATTCAGTTAATTGCTGAACAAGTAGAAACCTTTCCTTTAGGCGAGAGCGCCAAATTACTTGGATTGTCATGGCAGCAAGGTTTCTTTCATGGAAAGCCTGCTGTTATGGATAAACATTTGAATAACGTAAAGGCCTTACCATGATAAAAAAAATACTACGAATCATGACCGTAAGCGCGGTCTTTTGGGTTAACTCGGTGTCGGCTGACCCTGGGTGCCAGAATGCAGAAGTTATCGGCGGTAAGCTGATCACAGACATTTGCTGGAGCTGTATTTTCCCCATCAAAGTAGCTGGGGTTCCTATAAGTGGAGGTGGCGGCTCGTTCCCAAGTGATGCAGTCACTTCACCATTGTGTGCATGTGATGACAATCTTGGTGTCCCTCGGCCAGGTGTCACTACGTCCATGTGGGAACCTGCAAGGTTGGTCGAATTTCAGAGAGTACCTGGATGCTCATCAGTGTTGAATGGGACTCGTTTCCCTTTTGATAGAACTAATCAAGGACATCATGGGATGGGGGATATGGATGGGGGGGACGGATCGTTTATGCACTATCACTACTATGCTTTTCCGTTACTTATCATGCTTGACCTATTCATAAAGCAAACATGTAACGCTGATGGCTATATGGATCTCGACATCATGTATATGTCGGAGCTTGACCCTACTTGGAACAATGATGAGCTGGCCTTTTTCACTAATCCGGAAGCCGCCGCTGTGGCGAACCCAATTGCGGCTGCTGCATGTACTACTGATGCAGTTTCATCGACAGCCGGAAAACCTCTCAAGCAACTTTTCTGGTGCGCTGGTTCTTGGGGGACAATCTATCCGTTTAGTGGCAACCAGAATGGAGGTAAAGGCGTTATTCGTGATAGTAGCCTCCTGAGCGCCCGTGTTCTCGCGGCACTTCATCGCCGTGGCCTAGCGTGGAAAACAATGGGCTCAGATGCTATGTGTCGTGGAGTTATCAGCCCGACACTACCCAAAACCCAGTACAAGTTCACTTTGCTCCATCCTGTTCCTGAAACTAACTCATCCCATGTCATGGGTGAATCCACTCTTACCTGGGGGCTGGCGCGTACTATACCGGCAATTGGGCAAGACCCTATCTACACCATCTGGCGATGGAATGATTGCTGCAACAATTAATCAGCACCAAACGAATCTGAATGGGCGTTTTTGATTATGCCCCAAAAGGGCCACTACACGTACAGGTGGCCCTTCTCTTCTCAGATAGCATGGGAAGGTTAAAATGGAGAACACAATGCGAAGTCATAATTACTTTATGAGAGCTGTGGCCTCGCTGTTGACAGTAACCATGTCTGCGCTGCCGATACATACCTATGCTAACGGTAGCCAAGACCAGGACATCACAGCGGTAGGTAAAGAGGCCCAGGCTTTCGGACAAAACCTCTCAAACTCATTCAAGTCGAGCTCGGGGACTGTGCAAAATGGCACAATCTCTATGCCGACGTTGAAAGATGGTCAGTTCCAAATGAATGGGGGGAGCCAGATTAATGTCAATGATCTGTTCCCAGGAACAAGCGGTACTAACAATAAACCGGACAGTTATTATTTCCCTGATGCCAACAAACCTGACGTTGGAGGGCTACAGGGTATTTATGACTCTGGGGATAACATGGACAGTGTTGGGAATAGCGCTAAAGGGTCCCTTTGGGGCGACGCCAATAGTGCTAATCCATCTATATCAGGTGCAGCATACAAGGTACTTCTTGATGCCTCCAATCGTTCGCGTCCAGATTTTAGTAACGACCCCATTCTCAACCTAAGTAAAAAAACTTATGAGGATATGGATCTTATTGCTGAGGGATTCGGAGATTGTTCAGCAGAAACAACGATTAGTCAGGGAACTATAAATACTCACGTTCCCGAATACGAGAGATGCCAGCGAGTGATTAAGCCGACTGGGGACTGCGATATAATTCACTCTGTCGGGGTCAGCAGTACCGTAGAAAACGTATATGTCGCTTCACAAGGTAGAACATGGTTCACTGTACAATTTGATCTAAAAAATGGGTCATGGAAGGCGGTATCGCCATCAGATGGGGAGCGAAAGGTAGCCCAAATCCCTACAGTTGATTACAACGCTATGTGCAGCGGGGCTGTAAATTTCAAAACAGATCTTATTGGTTCGTGGGATTGGCCTGAGCATGGCATCCCAGGAAAGATCGACTCCACTGTTATTTATAGGGTAAATCAATATCCCACTTGCGATAATGGGTTGGTAGGGGTTGTACAAATACAAGATACAACGGCTTCTGATGATCTTGATTGGGTTCTTGGGGGTAGATTTTCATTTAGATTCACAAAGCAAGAAGAAGATAAATGGATACCTCAATCCTGCATTGACGATGCTAAAAAGCTACAAGACGGTTTCTGTTCCGGGTCAATAGATGTGGTTGAAGGTGCTCGGAATGATGTTGACTGCATTGTTGTAAATGGTGCAACGATATGTCCTGGGGATTCATTTTATAACTCTTTAAAACCTTCACCACTTCCAGGTATTCCGAAATTAGCGCAAAAAGTAAGGCTATCTAAGTTGCAGTGTGACTTTAACGTTGGTCAGATGGAATGCTGGACTGACCCTCAAGGGGTTGAACACTGCCCAAATAATGATGGTTCTAACTTAAACTCTTGCTCTGCTCTAGAAAGTAATCCCCAGTGTGGCTTCATCAGCTCTGAATGTGTTGATGGTGCCGCAGGTTCTTCCGGACAATGTTATGTGTTCAAAGATACCTATGATTGCGGTACTGATGTTGATGTCCCGACGCTAGAGAAAAATACAGAGTTTCAATGTGGTGGTCCAATCCGCTGCATGGGTGATGACTGTCTCGATATAACAAAATCTCAAAGTGCAGACTTTGCGAGGGCGACGGCATTATTAAATGCAGCACAGTTCTTAACTCAAGATATGAGCTGTACCGACAGTGCAACAGAGGAAGGCGGTGATGGTAACGTTGACCAAGGGTGTACGGTATTTGGTGGGGAGGCAGGTGAATGCAAAATCGCTGTCGGTGGAGTATCTGACTGTTGTGAAAAACCCACTAACATATCGCTTGCTGATTATCTGAACCTCATTATGGCCGTTCCCAAACTCGATGGCGCAGTTATGGGGTTGACGGATGGCAACGCGCTCAAAGGTGCTTATCAGGTTCTTAGGGAGCCAGCCCTTCAAGGGTGGACAGAAGTCACAAAACCGTTCACAAGTTATATAGAGAACGTTTCTGGCGCTGTTGATTCATTCTTCCAGCCTGTAGAGCAGTTTGTTGATCAGCTCATTGACCAACTCAAAGAGCAGGTCAAAGAAGTAATGATGGATGTCATGAAATCAGCAGGCCAAGATGCGGCAACAGAGCAGGCTGCCGCCGCAGCGTCCGAACAAGCTGCCGAAGCGATGATGGAATCAGCGGCAACCTGGCTTAGTACCGCTATGACTATATACACCGTATATGTTGTCGCAATGGTTATGATCCAGATGATTTATGCGTGTGAGGAAGAAGAGTTTACGATGAATGCCAAGAGAGCATTAAAGAACTGCACTTATGTTGGTTCGTATTGTAAATCTAAGGTTCTTGGTGCTTGCATTGAAGAACGAGAAGCATATTGTTGTTTCAATTCGCCGCTATCTCGCATCATTCAAGAACAGATCCGTCCTCAACTGGGTGAATCATTCGGCAGCCCTAAAGAACCTCAATGTGGAGGTATTCCTTTAGAGAAGGTGGCTGAAATTGATTGGAGTAAGATAAATCTTGATGAGTGGTTAGGTATATTACAACAAAATGGAAAATTCCCAGATCCAAGTTCTATAAACCTCGACTCACTAACTGGATCTGGCAACGACTTTAATATTGATGGAACTCGTAAGAATTCACAGGAAAGAGCACTTGAGCGATTACAAGGTATTGATGTTGATGCTAAACGTAGAGAAGCGACAAATAGTATAGAGCCTCAAACTGGAGCTCCGACAAGTGGCGGAGGAGAGGGATAAAAAAGGGGCCGAAAGGCCCCTTTTTTATGTCGATTGATTACGCTTCCGGGTAAACAAATAGCTCTGCTTTTCCCTGTTCAAGGAGATAAGGGAATGCAACTTTTTCGCCATTCTCCAGCTCCACTGATTTCGGAGCAAGGTAGAGGTAGGTCCAAGCCGGTAGCTGCTTGCTGATGGCTGCATAGATCACCTGTTGAGGGGCGTGGCTGGTGGTTCCATTACCGACATTCACAAAGTTGTACGCGGTCTCATGACCTGATGTAAACGCATAAGCCGCACCTTGGACACTAGAGACAAAATCAGGAGCTACACCGAGGCGAGGCTCAACGAGCTTCACCTTGACTGAACACATGTCAGCCACTTTGCTTTGTCCGTTCACCCACGTCGAGCAACCCCATTCGTTTTTGTAGAACTGATAGGTGAGGCGGCCATCTTTGTCATACAGAAGCGTGAAATCGGCACCCAAGTCGGTCAGCGCTGACTCGATGGAAACTTTCACATGTGAAAGAAATTTGGCTTGAGCATCTACCGGTGAATTGGCTTCTTTTGCTGGCATCCATGCAACCAAGCTGTTACGGGCGCCATGCTGTTTAGGGCCAATAGCCCAATTCGCAAGGTTCACTAAGCCACCTTGCCAGTTTGTCATTCCAAGCTGAGGTGAGGTGTAACCAGATAGCACGTAAGCTGCACCAAACGTCTTTGTGTCAGTAAGACGCTCCAGCTTATCACGAGGAACAGAAGCGTCCTGGATACCAGTGACCAGACCACCAGCCTCTGCAATGTTGTAGGCGCGACTGTGGTTGGCTTTATAAGCTGAGGGTTCGTAGTTGCTGCTGGTAGATGCACAGCCAGACAGAGTTGCTACAGCCAAAGCTACGGTTGTGATTAATGTTTTGTTCATGTTGTTCTCCGTTTTGCCTGAGTTGAATCTGATTTACTTCGATAATATCACAGCATCATAAAATGCAACCATAAAAGACAAAAAAAGCCCCTCAGGTGAGGGGCAAAGGTTTGGGCTGGGTTATGCTGCTTTCGTTTTTTCGGCTTCGTCTGCGATTTCTTTGTCGCCAGTTTCAGATTCAGGAGCTGCTTGTGCCACTTCACCTTCTTTACCTTTGGTGTGTGCTGAAATACGAGCTCGTTTCTCGATGCCGATGATGCGACCTGCCAGTTTGATGAGGCGCTGTTGCCACTGATAGGTAGCGTCAGTACGCTGCTTGCTGGTCAGAACGGTGTTTAACCAGAGTGTATCAACGATCCCCATCAGTTTGTCCAGCTTGCGGATCAGATGCGCGAACTGGGCAACTTGGGGAGAGTTAATCTCGATGGTGTATTCGTTCGGGTTGGTATAGCCCGGCATCATGTCGATGCCGTTATCTTCCATCAGTTTGTTAAGTTGGGCGGTGGCTTTGTCCAGATCTTCGGAGACCTTGGAGATTTGTTCCAGGATGACTGTTTCAACCTGGTCGATTTCATCCTGCTCACCGATGATACGAAGGATAACGTCGATGGAGAACAGAGAGTTGGAAACTCGCTCAAAGCTGCGCTCCATGACTCGCTGAGCCTGGAGGCTATTCACTTTCAATACTTGTTTGAAAATAGGGCGAGAGTAGTGGTTGCTACGGTCGCTGTTTGTGTCCACTGCTGCTTGTGCTTCTGCCATTAGAGATACTCCTAGATTTGAGGTACAGATAAACGCACTGGAAAGGATAAATGCGGTCAATCTGTAACCTGACATCCCAAAGTGCCCAAAATGGACAGTTACAGCGTTTTCTCTTGAGCAAAGGTGAGTTATATTTGAACCATCTTAGTCGCTCTGCGGCTATAGGTGAGATAGCTGGTCTCCAAAAACAAACAGCATCTAGCTTTATGCCGTATGGCATTACTTAACCCCAAACCGGGGGCTTCTCCCGGTTTCCGGGTGTTGCCCCTGATTTTTTATATAGGAGCAACACCATGCACATCATCACTTTCATTGTAGTTCTGCTTGCATCTCTGGGCGCACTGTACGTTGGCGCGAAGGTATTTGCATTTTCCTTCATCGCTCTCGCTAAAGTGTTCCAGCGTATCGGTTTGTTCCTTTGGAACAAATTCGCAGTTCCTGCAATGCGGTCTGTACAGGCCGTCATAAAAGAACGTGCTGCTAAGGCTGAGCAAGCCAAGGTAGCCGTTGAACCTGAGGTAACTCAAGTTCAAGAAGCCGCTAAACAAGAACCTGATTGGGATTATCTCGAAATCCCTACTTACCTTCGTAAGGGTAAGGATCTTGTTTGGTAATTACTGTCGCTGAGTAATCTTCGACACTTTCAAACCCATCGGGGCAATCATACCCCGACGGGGATGTTGCCCCTTTTTTGCTTAGGAGCAACATCATGGAAATCGCTATCATCGCTATGTGTATCCCTACTGGTTGGGCAATCTCTCGTCCTTTCGTGAGAATAGCTGAATCGTTTGGCTACTGCTGATAGTCAACGAAAAGAGAGGGGGAACCCCCTCTCTTTCTGGTCAAGCCTCTGTGGCTTGTCCTCAAAGTCTTCTGGTTTCAGTTTGCTTTGACGACAAGCTACAGGGGGAATGTCGAATGCAACAGAATCTTCATGTTTACGACGATCAAGCAGGCATCATCTATCTAGCTGATGGACGCGAGGTGAAATTTGATCCGAAACTGTATTCCAGCGCCTACCTGGCGCACAGCGAAGCAGTGAAATGGGCCAAAGAAACTGGGGTCATTGGTCAAGACGACGATGTGGTGATGTTCGTCCATTGAGGGAGTAGCCTCCAGGAGAGGCTACTCTTCTCTCTCAAAGAAGTCTTCTTACTTATGGTAAAGCCATCAGTAAGCAGATTTTGTTCTCTTCGGAGAGCGAAAACGTGCGATAGCTGGTCGCCAAAAACAAACAGCAAATTAACGTTAATTTACTAGCCCAACCGGGCGCATCCTCCCGGTTCGGGACGTGGTGCGCCTGTCAAATTTAGGAGCGCACCTATGTCTCAATATACTCAATTCTCAGTAAGCAAGGTTTTCGGTATGCCTAGCATTCCGGAGAAGGTAACTGCCATCGGCTATGCTGACGGCTCGCACCCTTTTATCCCTGCCACTGATACCAACTACGTTTTCCGCAAAGAGTTTCTGCGAGAGGTTTTGGCCTATCTCAAAGAACCTGGCGGTGACGCACTGTTCGTAACCGGCCCTACCGGGTCTGGTAAAACCTCTGGTATCACCGAGATCGCTGGTCGTCTCAACTGGCCTGTTCAGCAAATCACTGCCCACGGGCGGATGGAACTGACAGATCTGATTGGACATCACGCTCTGGTCGCGGAAAAACCAGGTCAACCACCTGTCATGAAGTTCATGTATGGACCTCTGGCAGTTGCTATGCGTGAAGGTCATCTACTCCTCATCAACGAGGTGGATTTGGCCGACCCTGCCGAGCTGGCTGGTCTCAACGATGTCCTTGAAGGGCGTCCTCTTGTGATCACTCAGAATGGTGGAGAAATCATCAAACCACACCCAATGTTTCGTGTGGTCGTTACTGGTAACTCTACGGGTTCCGGTGATGCTTCTGGTTTGTACCAGGGGGTGATGATGCAGAACCTCGCAGCTATGGATCGCTATCGTTTCACCAAAGTAGGGTATGCGGATGAGGAAGCTGAACTCAGCATTCTTGGCCGTGTTACTCCGAAACTTCCGGAAAATGTACGGAAGGGAATGGTTCGGATTGCTAATCAGGTCCGCAAACTGTTTCTTGGTGAAAACGGTGAAGATGGTCAGCTAAGCATCACCATGTCCACCCGGACGTTGGTGCGTTGGGCGAAACTGTCTCTTGCGTTCCGAGGTGCCCCAAATGCTCTTGAATACGCCCTAGATCAAGCTCTGCTTATCCGTGCGGCCAAAGAGGAGCGTGAAGCCATCCTGCGTGTTGCGAAGGATGTGTTTGGGGACCAATGGCGCTAAGGGGTGACGCATGAAGAAAAATCACTGTTTGTGCCGTCGTTACACATTCAAAGATGCGGTAACGTTGGAAACATTCGAGGTATTTATTGGCTACAAAGCTCTCCGGGAGCCCAGCTCCTCGGAGCCAGGCCAATTCACGATGGTTAAGCTAAACCGAACCGTCACTGATGGGAAAGCTGAAAACTGGTCTGAGACAAAACTCGAAGGACCTTTTGAAGCCAACGGCCCAGACACGATCCCAATGTCCTATAAGGACAAAGAAAGCCAGTATGTGTCACAGTTTCTCAGCCAGGGGTACACCTTTCTGGATGAGGTGCTGGTAAACGCAGAGACACAGACTGTGCTGGAAAGGGGAAATGTTTCAGCCGAACAAACAACCAGATTAGGATCTCTAAACTGGCTGTTGTCTCCGCCCTCTGAGTTACCTCCTGGCGACATAAACCTCTTCAAAGGTTTTGTAGCTGGGATATTTGCCAAAGGAGCCAGTTTGATCGGCTTTGAGGTTGCTCGGAATGAAGGCTCTAACGACTTGCTGCCCTGTGTGCTAATGCGTACAGACAGCGGTTATGAGCTTGGGGTGAGCACTGGTCTTGGCGAGAACACTATCCATCCAGCAACGCTGGAAGGCGCTGGTGAACTCCGCCCTGAACATGGTCACAAACCCCTGCTGATGTTGGTTTACCTACAACAGCGTTTCGCGGATGACTTTTCAAACGTTGATAAGCCGCTGGTGGCCTTCTGTGATGAACAGGGTATCACCTTCGACTACGAGCGTTTTGATTCACTAAACCCCCTCATTGAACGGTTTGGTTTCAGCTACGACGAAGTAAGAGCGGATGCAGAAAGGCTTGGCCTTGTATCTGAGCTGATTCGGCTGGCAGAGATCGACTCCGAACAAGAGGATCACTTTTTTTAACCCTAACGGAGGCTACTCCCTGTTAGGAAAGTTGGCTCTGTCCAAATAACTTGGCTGGCGGGTAACACCGCCAGTTCTTACTAAACCCTACGGGGGCACCGATGCCCCGATGGGGTCATGGTGTCCTCAAACCGTTCATTAGTGAATAGGAGAAACACCATGTCTGATAGCAAATCTCTTGTAACCCGTATCGCTGAACGTTTTGGTGTTGACACCCGGAAGTTCTATGACACGTTGAAGGCTACAGCGTTCAAACAGCGAGATGGTAGCGCACCGACCGATGAGCAGATGATGACGCTCTTGATCGTGGCTGAACAATACGGCTTAAACCCTTTCACTCGGGAAATCTATGCGTTTCCTGATAAGCAAAATGGGATTATTCCGGTTGTAGGCGTTGATGGTTGGAGCCGTATCATCAACGACCATCCCCAGTATGATGGCGTCGAGTTCGTTTACGCGGACAAGATGATCAGAATGCAAGGCGCGAACGTTGAGTGTCCTGAGTGGATAGAATGCGTGATTTACCGTAAGGACAGATCTCGCCCTATCCGGATCAAGGAGTTCATTGACGAAGTTTACCGAGAGCCAGTGCAGAAAAATGGGCAACACGGCCCTTATGTTGTCACTGGTCCTTGGCAAACACACACCAAGCGTCAACTCCGGCATAAGTCACTGATCCAGTGTTCTCGTGTCGCTTTTGGCTTCTCCGGTATTTATGACCAAGATGAAGCTGAACGTATTCGTGAAATGGAACAAGCATCAGCCATTAACCCGGCTATTGCCAACCTCCCTTCACCGACGCAAGTTCATAGCCAAGAGCCTTTGGCTATCGAGCATAAAGAGCTTGATCCGATCCTGACCAAACTCGCAAATCGCGCTATTGCTGAAAAAGCATGGTCTGCGGCGCATGAGTATGTGAAGGGACGGTATGAAGGTTCGGAATTGCAATATGCGACTCAATTTCTTCGTGAGAAGGAATTGGATCAAATGGAGCCACCGAAGCCTGACTACCAGGAAACGCATGAGCAAGAGCCCATCATCGCTGGTGGCCCAGCTAATGCAAAGCCTGGTGCCGATGAAGTGCCGCCTTTGAGTGACGTGGACATGATCCCCGTAGCAGAAGAGGAGGGCACAGAAGGGCATTACTACTAACCCCAACGGGGGGGACTCCCCTGCTGGGGGAGATCTCCCTCCTAACCACTGGAGAGAGGTCCATGAAAATAGTCAACCTATCGCAACGCGAGGAAGATTGGCTTGATTGGCGGCGTCAAGGTGTAACAGCCACTGACGCCGCTATCCTGCTCAACCGGTCTCCGTACAAAACACGATGGAGACTGTGGGCCGAGAAGACTGGGTATGCGCGAGAAGTCGATCTGAGTCTTAATCCGCTGGTTCGCCGGGGGATAGAAAACGAAGATGCCGCAAGACGTGCTTTTGAGGAGAAGTATGATGATATGCTCCTCCCTGCCTGTGTTCAATCGGTTCAATACCCGCTCATGAGGGCCTCCCTGGATGGCCTGAGAGATAACGGGGAACCCGTCGAGCTGAAAAGCCCGAGTGCTACTGTATGGGAAGATGTTTGTGCTGAGAAAGCAAACAGCAAGGCATACCAGCTTTATTACCCGCAGGTGCAACACCAGCTCCTGGTTACGGGTGCTAAGCAAGGTTGGTTAGTCTTCTACTTTGAAGGACAGATAAAGGAGTTTCCAATACTCCGAGATGAAGCCATGATCAAAGAAATCTTGGCTGAGGCTAAAAAGTTCTGGCAACAGGTAGTAGACAAGAAGGAACCTGATAAAGATCCAGAGAGAGACTTATACATACCGCAAGGTGGTGAGGTCAATTGTTGGATTGCTGCTGCTGAGGAATACCGCCTCTATGATGCTGAGATTCAGGAGCTTAAACAGCGACTGACTGAGCTTCAAGAAAGGCAAAAACCTCATCTCGAAACCATGAAGTCCCTCATGGGGGAATACTTCCATGCCGACTACTGCGGCGTGATGGTGACGAGATACAAAGCGGCTGGTCGGGTAGACTACAAAAAACTGCTTGCTGACAAAGCATCAGGTGTTAAGCCTGAGGATATTGACCAGTACAGAGAGAAGTCATCCGAACGGTGCCGTGTAACGGTTACAGGTTCGGTGAAACCACGGTACATTGTTGATGAGGACGTACTTGCTCCTCTTGATGATCTGCCGGAAGAAGTAGTTACATGCTACTGGTAAGTGGGGGATTTTCCCCCGCTTTCCCTTGGAGATTCTGAGAGTCTTCAACGGAAAGAAGATTTTGTTCTCTTCGGAGAGCGAAAATGTGCGATAGCTGGTCGCCAAAAACAAACAGCAAATTAACGTTAATTTACTGGCCCTACCGGGCGCATCCGCCCGGTTCGGGACGTGGTGCGCCCCCAACTTTTGGAGTGCATCATGACTAAAGTGAACCATCTACAAAGCCTTTGTGTTATCCACGTTGACTTTGACATTTGGAGCGGACAAACCCGTTTGTCTGCATCTGACCTCAAGCTGGGTGAGGGTGGTGAAATACCACCTGAGAAAGTCGCTCAACTAGGAAGTAAAAAAATCTGTGATCCGGCGAAGCTGAAAGGCTTTCATCGCCTGAAAACAGAAACTCGTCGTCTCCTACTGAAATTCGGTATGCCGTTTATGAACGGATTTGCCGTCCCTGTCAGCAGGACCGATGAAATCTGTAACAAGCTGAATGACATCAACTACCAGTTCAACCAATTGAAACAGGATTTCATCAACGGTTATAACAAAGCTGTGGATGAATGGTGTCAGGAAAACCCTGAATACGAACGAGCCATACGCGCTGGAGCCCTTCCAAAGGAAACGGTCGAAGAGCGAATTGGTTTTGAATATCAGGTGTTTATGATTCAGCCGGTGAACGAGGATGAGGCTAACGCTAAGCGTCTTAACCGCAAGGTTGAGCGTCTTGGTGACGATCTTGTCTCCGAAGTAGTTCAGGAAGCAAATAAGTTCTATATGGAACGTCTGGCAGGTCGAGACCAATGCGCGGTTACGACACGTCAAACCCTCCGTAATATCCGCGACAAAGTGGATGGGCTTAGCTTCTTGAACAGCGCTTTTAACCCTTTGGTCAATCTGCTCGATCAGACCCTTCGTGGCTACGAGCAACATGCTGATGGTCGTAACATCGTTGCACCTTTCTTTTATCAGGTCGTGGCCGCAGTGCTGATCATGAGCGAAAGGGAACGCATCGAGGAGTATGCCAACGGTTCGATCACTGTAGAGGGAATGGCTCTTAACATTGGTGGTTCGGAAGCCCATATGGGGGACCGTTCTAAAAATGAAAAAGCCGGACTGGAAAGCGATAAAGCTGGTGAGTCTGCCCTCGTATTAGAGGGTGACAACACTGTGCAGCAACAGGTAGGTGGTGCTGGCGCTGTTCAATCTGAACAGACCAACAACGGTGGTGACGCCGTTGACGTGGATGAAGACATTGACAGTTTCTTCAAGAATTTTGCAGAGCGAGGTGAGGGCGAGTCGGAAGATGACCCCAATGCCGGTGATGCTGTTCAAGATGAATACGTTGATGTTGAGGATGAGCCTGTTTTACCTGAGGAAACTCTGGTAGTACCCGATCCCATCCAAGAGGAGCCTGCTACGGAGCCTCTCAACCAGGAACCGCCTAAAACTGACGATGATGGTGACTTGTTCTTTTAATAGTCACTTCAACTAAACCGACCCGGAGGGGATAGCCATCCCCTCCAGGGGTGGACTATCTCCTTCTCAATCAGGAGAAAAGATATGTCCAAAAAACGCACCATTTACAGCGCTCTACCTATCGTGGCCGCAGCCTATGGTGAAAAACTCGGTGTTAAAGTGGCAATCGGTAACGATGATGCTTATACCGACGGTAAAACCATCGTGGTTCCGAATATCCCCGACGACTATCCAAATATGGATGCTGTTTGGGGGTATTTGGCCCATGAAGCCGCCCACGTCCGTTTTACGGATTTTGGTGTCGAACGCCGAAGAGGCCTTCATGCTGAGCTGTCCAACGTTTTGGAGGACTGCCGTATTGAACGCGCCATGATGGATCTCTTCCCAGGCACTTCACAAACCCTGAATGAAGTCGCTCGTTATATGGCTCAAGCTGGTCATTACGAGCACGTCACAGATAAAGAGGCTCCAGCCTCCATTCTGACAGGGTTCTGTTTGTACTGGCTGCAAACTAAGGCTGTTGGGCAATCTGTCCTGCAACCCTATCTCGATTCGGCTACTACCGTATTCGAGCGAGTGTTTCCTCAAGGTGTTGTGGTTCGGTTGAACGCTTTGCTGCGTAAAGCTGTGAACACGAAATCCACCGCAGAGGTAGTATCCTTGGCCGACCAAATCATCAAGATGATCGAAGAGGAAAAGGAAAAAGAAGAGCAGAAACCCAAGAATGGTCAGGACGGTAACAACCAACAAAACGCTGGTGGAGACCAACCTCAGAACAATCAGGGTGGAAGTGGTAATGATCAGAACCAAGGGCCTAGTGCCGGAGGCAGTGATCAGCAAGGCAAAAATCAGAAGCAAGATGAAGCTGGCGGGAAGTCTGATCCGAAAGGACAGAGCGACCAAGCTAAGTCAGATGCTGATGGTGGCAGTAAGGCAGGACAAAGCCAGGCTGGTGGTAATTCTGACGCGGCGAAACAAGACGCGGCCAAAATGCTACAGCAGGTTCTGAATGCCGGTGCCGGTGACTTGCGTGGTGACGCGCATGACGCATTAAAAGCCGAGCTTAACCGGGTGGCTCAGGATAAGGGGGATAACAGCTATATGACTGTTCGCTCCGCTGTAGATACCCAAAACAATCCTGCTGTTGGCAAAAGCCTTGTGGGGGATGTGAAGAGCACCACTTCAAAGATAAGAACGCAGCTTTACGGATTGGTTCAGGCCAGCCAGCGAGTTGCTCACCGTAACCAACGTTCAGGGAAGCGTGTGGATGCTCGGAAACTACATCGTGTAGTGACGGGTGATACTCGCGTATTCCTCAAGCCGGAAGCCAAGAAGCGCCCTAACACGGCGGTTCACATCCTGGTTGATATGAGCTCCTCGATGGCCTACAAGGCCGCCAATGGAAAGGAGCGTCAAGACATTGCGCGGGAAGCGTCTTTGGCTATTTCGATGGCCCTAGCAGCGATCCCCGGCGTAAACCCGGCTGTTACCTTTTTTGGTGGCAATCGGAACCAACCAGTGTTTAGCGTCGTTAAGCATGGAGACACTGTTCAAAATCGGGCCGGTCGATTTGGGTTCAAAGCAACAGGCGGCACTCCTATGGCGGAAGCCATGTGGTATGCAGCCTTTGAACTCACCAAGACCCGTGAAGAGCGGAAAATGTTGATCGTGGTGACTGACGGGCAGCCTCAAAGCGCTCCGGCATGTCGCTCTGTGATTGACCTCTGTGAACGAAGTGATGTTGAGGTGATCGGTATAGGGGTAGAGACTACCGCAGTATCAGGACTGTTCCAAAAGAACATTGTCATTGATGACGCGGCAGCTTTACAACGCACACTGTTTAAGTTGATGGAGCGGTCATTGACTGCTTTTGCGGCCTAACAGGAAGTGAAACGATAAACGGCTATCCCTTCGGGGGTGGCCGTTTTTATTTGGAGAGTCTATGAATCAATTCCATCCATCCTTGGATTTGTATCATCGGAACAAAGGTAAAAGGTCCATAGTGCCTGATACGCCTTTCATACTGCTTGCCAAGCGCATTCCTCCAATGTACTGGAGACTTTTCCAAGGTGTTACCTTGGATAGTCGTATGGGATACACAGGCAGGCGGCAGTTCCACAATCTTGGGCAAGCAATTGATTGGGCAAAGTCATCAGTTGGTGATTCCTGGTCAAACAAGAGCTTTCGTAAGCCAGTTGGCCTCGATACCTTACTTGTCTGTACTGCGAGCAAGGTGCCTGAACATCTGGTCGAAGAACTGAAAAGGCGTGTTAGTTGATACGTCTTTGATCTTTGCACCCTAAAAGGGCAGTTTGAGCGTTCCTGTTCACACTGCTCTCGTGGAACAATCAAAGTGAGGAGGGAATACCCTCCCACTTTCTCAGATGCCTTCGCTGAGGGTTGCTGAGAAAGTGAGTTTTGTTCTCTTCGGAGAGCGAAAACGTGCGATAGCTGGTCGCCTAAAACAAACAGCATTAAACCTCAGCCTAAGGGCGCACTGCGCCTGTCAGGCTCTGTGTGCCCCAAAATTACTTTAAGGAGCGCACATGTCTCATTTAACTAATCTGAAATCCGTAATGGTCTCTCTTGCCGCCGAACATAAGCTGCCTGAAATCTACAAAGATGACATCACTACCGATGTGGAGTCTCTGGAAAGATTTGATGGTTTGCGTTTGGTATGGCTGTTGCGAGATTGCGGCAGCGTTTTGGTGCCAACGGAAGTTGGTGTCAATCCGATCTATATCACCCATTGGCTGTGGTCTAACCACGGTCAGCAGGTGGTTCCGTTCTCTGTAGATACCCGCACGGGGTTGATTGAAAAAATCGACTTTGAGCAAGCTGAAAAGCTAATCATGCAGATGCCTTGCAATCTATCGTCATTGCAGAACAAGGAATATTTGGTTGACCAAGTAAACCGAGTTTTGAAACGTGGTTGTGAAATGCGTATCTGGGGTATCTTCGAGTCTCCAAGTTCGGTCGAGTCTGTAGGTGGTTGGAAAGAGTGGCAGAGCTATTTCAGCTCTACTGGGAATCGGCTGATGGCTGATTTCATTGGTAAAGCCATTCGATTTACGAACCCACATTAATCCGCCGTTCAATTAATAACCCTATGGGGCCTCAATAGCCCTGAGGGGCAGGGGCTCTGCAATCGCAATAAGGAGCCCTTATGAAAAAATTATCAGCTTTGGAATCAGTTCTTAACCACGACAAACCTTCTCGACGTTTTCTTGATGGACTCAACGAAAACCAGATGAAGGACCTGTCAGGAGAGATATTCGCCAAGCTCTATTGGAGCAAGCGTAATCCCCAGTGGTACGAGAAAGACACCAAGCGGCTGTTTGCACGACTTCGTTGGATTCAGCGCATCATCAAGAAGCGTTTAAAGACCGGCAAAGTTAAACCTGAACTGACTGAAAATGGTTCAGTGATGGAACGCTTTAGCTTTCCCTGCGGTGACACTCTCGATTTCTTCCGTCGGTACTTGCGCCATCCCAAATGGGAGGTTATGTACCAAGATTCGGGGTGCAGTGCCTTTTGGAAAAATGAAGCAACGCTTGAGCTATGCACCTACTGCGAAGGTGATGTTGTCATGATGAAGGCTCCCGATAAAGTTGCTTTCGTTCGTGATTGCAATCGCCTTAGCTGGTGGTATGCAGATAACGCTTGATCTTAATCCCTAACCAGGGGCGAACCTGCCCCTGATGGGAGCATGGTGCGCCCCATCTATGATGGAGGACGCCATGTTCAAATCATCAGTATGCTCCTACGAAAATAGGGGGCCTTACGGAAACAACAAGTACAGAGGTAACTGCTCAGGCTTTATTGTGAAGGACTTTATTGAATCCTACATGAGAAAGCCTAATGGTCTGGTGGCCGATCCCAGTGTAGGGGGAGGTTCCAGTATCGACGTTGCCAATGAACTTGGTATCCGTTTCAAAGGAACAGACTTGCATCAGGGATTCAATCTGCTGCGGGATGACTTCCTTTCGTTCCTGGGAGAGCCTGCCCACCTTATCTGGTGGCATCCTCCCTACTGGGACATGATTCAGTATTCCGGTATGCAGTGGGGCGAGCCCAACAAATGGGACATGAGTCGCATGAACTTGCCGGAGTTCGTTGAAGCTCTGGAGTTGGCTGTTATGAACATTCATGACGCCTGCGAGCGAGGGGGACACTACGGAATACTTATGGGAAACCTGAGGCGAGATGGGGACTATTACAATCTCTCTAGCCTTGTAGAACGTATAGCGCCTGGGAAGCTGGTGGATGAGATCATCAAAACGCAGCACAACTGTGTGAGTGATCGAACTCAGTATTCTGGGAAGCTGGTGCGTATCGCCCATGAGAAACTGTTGGTGTTTCGTCGTAACGACGTTGCCTCATCTCTCAGTCTTCTTGCTGCGGTTCACCGTCGAGCAACCAATATGGTTTCGACAACATGGAAAGCTGCAATACGGCGTGTCCTGCAAGGGAAGACGTTGAAGCTGGAGCAGATTTATCAAGAGATCGAACCTTATGCAAAGCATCGAGAGAATAACCACTGGCAAGCAAAGGTCAGGCAGGTTCTCCAAGATGCCAGGTTCTTTATTCGCATCGAGGTAGGTGTCTATGCACTTGCTGAGTAGCCCAACCGGGGCGTGACATCCCGGAAGGGGTGGTCGCGCTCATCAATAACTAAGGAGCGTGACCATGAACGTACAACTGCAAGCCAGCAACAATGTTCTGCTGGAGCAAATCGAAAATAAAGGCCTCACTGTTGAAACGCATTGTCGCAGTGGCTTTTGTGGCATGTGCCGGGTTCGTCTTCTCAAAGGTCAAGTGGCCTATGACGAGACCCCCGTCGCATTTGTCAAAGAAGGGGAAGTGTTGGTTTGCTGCGCTAAAGCAAAAACTGATGTGACCTTGGAAATTTAACCCATCCGGAGGGGCCTTTCCTGCGGGTGAGGCTCCTCTATACATTACGAGGAGAAACACCATGTCTATCAAAACCAAAGTTGAACAAATCGCATACGGTCATGCTACTGCTCAAGTGCTCAGTGAACTGGGTCAACAAGAGAATTGGTACAAGGCTTATGAGTATTTGTCTGAGTGCGTAGAGCGGGGAGATGAGCCTGATGATCTGATCGTTTGGCAACCGTTTGAGCACTGGGAGTGGAAAGACATTCTGGAACAAATCGAAAGCGAAGCCGAGTCTCTGCTTTCGACAATTAAGTCGGTTTTGGCATTGGCCCACAAAGGCATCATACAGTCAGCGATTGATTGTTCTCTGGATTCGGACATGACCCAGCTAGACCTGATTGGAATGGTCGAACTTGGCAATGACATCGAAGAAAGCGAGAGGGCTGGAGGTGGCTATGCAGCTTAACCGATACACGGCCAGAGAATCTGATAAAGGTCGGATTCTCCGGACTATAGGTTGGTGCAAACGCAACCACCTTACACTTGCCGGTCTTCCATACGACGACAACCTTGCTGGGAGAGAGGGGATCAGCCTGGAGATAATCACTCCACCAGGTATGTCGAGGGAAATGCTGGAGCAAGCTGTCAGAGAAGGGTATTCGGAACGAGATGTTGTCAGACATCGCATTCTGGAGTGCCCCGTCGGCTGGTTCATGGAAGCTGATGGCAAGGCATTTGATCATGAATTATTCCACGATTACGTGGTTGCTCATGGTTCTGGCGAGCCTTCCAGTGAAGCCTATGAGCTGGCGGAACGATGGTTCTGGCAAGGTAACGATTATGCGTTGATAGCAGCAGAGATAGTTGCTCGTGATCTTTGTGTTCGTGATGACGAGGATTGAACCTATGACCGCTGTAGCGCATATAGCAGCAGATAACCTTTTACCAGCCTGTGGTGGTACAGAGAAGCCGTTTACCGTCAGTGGTAGGCAATGGCTTTACTGTTACCACCCTGCTAGTGGAAGGCACTGCTACTTAGATCTCGATAACGACCATCCAGTTTGGCATCGAGGATTCCATCCCGCTTTTCATCCTGAGTTTGAGTTTGCTGACGAAGCTGAATTGCCTCAGTCAGTCAAGCAAAAGCCGGATCATGAAGAGCTGGAGGATTTTTACTTTTAACCCTCGGGGCTGCTCTTCCTGATGGGAGACGGTCCCACATTCTCAAAAGGAGAAGACCATGACAGATCACAGTCAAACGATTGTGTTCCCAGGGAACAATGTTGAATCACTTGCTGAGGCTAACGCCATGTTGAGCGCTGTGTCGGAAGATGCACGTAAAGCAAGCAATCTGAAAGACAAGTGTGACCTTGAATCACTTCAAATCTGGCTGGAAGAGAGTATCAACTCTCAACTGGCAGGCGCGAAGTAACTATGACTGTAACCCCACTGGGGGCTTCATGCCCCCGTGGGGGCATGGTGCCCATAAAAGGAGCCACCATGAACGCAGTAAAGATGATCCAGAAGGAAAGCCAGCTTGAGCTGCCTCTTTTTTTCTTGGACGAAGAGCCGAAAACCGCAGAAGTTATTCCATTTGAGCCAAGGCTTGAATGGTCTGATGATGAGGTGAAGCAGTTAAGATATGGGCTTCTATGGCACAGCCTTAGGGTCCTGGCAGATGGTCGAGCAGGAACTGAAATCAAGCAGGAAACGATGGAGTGGATGATGTCCGACGAGGTGCATCCTTTCTCATTTGTGGCCTGCTGCGGTGAAGCCGGTTACGATCCATCTGGAATAAGGGAAGGCGTGAAGTCTATCCTAAACCGCTTAGCGCGGGTTAAAGCAGGGGGTTAACCCCCTGCTTTCCCAGCGGCATCGACTTTCACATGTGAAAGTTTTGTGCCACTCGGAAAGCAAGATTTTGCTCTCTTACGAGAGTGAATAGTGAGGTAGCTGGCCTCCTCAAACAAACAGCATTCAACTTAACCCTTGGGGGATCACTGCCCCTGGGGCTGGTGGTTCCCTGTCAAACATGGAGCCACAACTATGACTACTCTTGCCAGCTTTGCGAATCCGATTTCTGTTATTCAACTCTCACCAACCAGTGGGGTGTTTGGCTCAAATCAGTTCGTAGGAGACAAAGAGGGATTTGTACAAAAGGTGCTCGGAAAGTGGTACTGCAATCCAGGGAATACCATTCCCGTTGAGAGCATGTCCCACCTAGAGCAGGCTGAGAAACTGTATGACTTTTATGTCAAGTATCTCCAAGTGAAAGAAAAGACCTCTGTGAACCTTGGACGGGTGCTGCATAAGCTGTACAGCACTGGTTCTATCAAGGAGGCAGAGATCGCTCTTGAAGCAATAAAAACTCAGGCTGGCGTGACAGCTTGATCAATCAATCAACCCTAAGCCGGGTGCATCCGCCCGGCTAGGGACGTGGTGCGCCCCCAAACTAATTGGAGAGCATCATGGAAAAACATAACCTCAAATCTGGATTCAGCATCTATTTCGCTGACGTCCATTTCGAGAAACAAGTCTACGCATTCGGCTCAGGACTGGGCTTCACCTCTGTGATTTACGCCTACTCGCTGGGCCGAGATCCGGAAGAAGCTGAAAAGCTGGCGCTTGAGAAGTACGACTCTGACGATACGAAGGTGAAAAAGGTGCATGTCAATCTGGCTCGCAGCCAGGACATTAACCGCTACACCTTTCCTGAACATATGGCTGGCTTTGCTAATGCCATTCAGTCTCACGGCGTTGCAGTGAACTGAGAACCACTTTAAACCCATCGGGGCCATTACTTCCCGATTGGGACGGTAGTGGCCTCTCAACCGAAAGGAGAGAGCTCATGGCTACTATCGTAAACACTAAGTTAGGAGAACATCGAGGCAAGAAGCGCGTCTGGCTGGAAGGTCAAAAGCTACTGCGTGAAGGTTACTATCCTGGCATGAAGTACGATCTGGAATTGAAAGACTCCCAGGTTGTTCTCCGTGTCAAAGAGGAAGGTAAATTCACCATCAGTAAGCGTGAGCGCAATGGCCGAGTGTATCCAATCATCGATCTGACCGCGCAGGAACTCGCTACCGTTTTTGACGGCGTAGAGATGCTCCGCGTGTTCATTCGTAACGGCGCTATCGTGATCTCCGCTCACCATCAGCATGAGCGAGTGATCGAGCGTGTCAACAGGCTTATCAGTAAGCTGGAGAATGGAGAATCGCTGTCAGTATGCAGCCTCTTTCATGGGGGTGGTGTGCTCGACAAAGCGGTTCACGCCGGTTTTCACAAGGCGGGAATTGCCAGTGCCATATCTGTGGCCGTGGAGATGGAAGGGAAATATCTCGATTCGTCTTTGGCAAATAACCCTGAGCTCTGGAATGAAGATTCAATAGTTATCGAATCACCAATCCAGGCAGTGAATCTCAGCAAGCGCCCACCGCAGGTGGATGTCTTGATGGGGGGAATACCTTGTACCGGCGCATCGAAGTCAGGTCGTAGTAAGAACAAACTGGAGTTTGCCGAATCGCATGAGGCGGCAGGTGCTATGTTCTTTAATTTCCTGCAATTCGTAGAAGCGCTAAACCCAGCAGTTGTGCTGATTGAGAACGTGCCCGAGTACCAGAACACAGCTTCGATGGAAGTTATCCGTTCTGTACTCTCTTCGTTGGGCTACTCCCTACAAGAGCGCATTCTCGACGGCAATGAGTTTGGGGTTATTGAACGCCGCAAGCGTCTTTGTGTCGTTGCACTTTCCCACGGGATCGACGGTTTTGAACTTGAGAAGGTTCAGCCTGTTCGTACCAAGGAAAGCCGCATCCACGAAATCCTTGAGCCGGTGCCTCTCGATTCTGAACGTTGGAAGTCATTTGACTATCTGGCTGATAAGGAATTGAGAGACAAAGCCGCTGGCAAGGGGTTCTCTCGTCAGCTCCTGACTGGATATGATGAGTATTGCGGCACCATAGGTAAGGACTATGCAAAATGCAGAAGTACCGAGCCTTTCATTGTTCATCCGGAACAGCCTGAGTTGTCTCGCATCTTTACACCGATAGAACATTGTCGAGTGAAGGGGATACCAGAGGAGCTCATCCAAGGTCTATCGGACACTGTTGCCCACCAGATTCTCGGGCAATCTGTAGTCTTTCCCGCGTTCGAGGCTTTAGCCCTCGCATTAGGGAACAGTCTTTGGAACTGGGTTGGAATGATGCCGATCATGGTCGAAGTCGTGGATGAGTCACAGCCGGTTATCGGTGGTGAAGACTTCCATTGGGCAACGGCTCTAGTTGATGCAAAGGGCACTCTCAAGCTGTCACCGACAGCAGAAAGACAGGGGATGCCCTTCAACATTATGGACGGTCAATTGGCTGTCTATTCACCTAATGGAACCAAAAAAAGCTGCGGCCATGAACCTTGCGAATATCTCCCGGTAATGATGACCGGAGACGCAATTGTGGTCACTTCATCTTTGGTTCATTAGTAACTCACCGGAGCAATGCCGAAAGGTCTTTGCTCCGGCCTATCCGTAAGGAGAGTAATTATGAAAATCGAAACTGTTGTGCCTTTACCTCCCGAGGATTCAGGCCTTCAACACTGCATTGCCAGGTTCCATAACCGCAATATGGATTCCAAGCGAAAAGACAAAACCCGTTTTTTCAGGAGGGAGCCGGTTATGATCGTAAACCCAGAGACCAAAGCAAAGGTACTCCGGTATGCGATGGGCAACCCTGGGAATTTATCCATCACCAAGCTGGCGGTCGCGCTGGATTACGATGCGGTAGATGCTCTGGGTGTTCGTTTTAAAGACACTGTAAATCTTGAGGTTCGCAGAGCCAGGCGCTGGGAAGTCTGGCAGTGGTTCTGGAATCATCCGGATCAAAGTGTCCAACTGTCAATCAAACTGGGCGTGGTTGGTGCTGTGTTGGGAGTGATGGGCTTCCTGACCGGCGTAGCTCCGTACCTCTTGGGATAAACCAATAAGCCGTTAACGGGCAATGTAAGTCCGGAGACGGCTTGCATTGCTCTCTCGAAAGTGGAGAGTCAAATGAATACATTGAAACAACTTGTAAATCAGAGGGTGCTTGAGGAAGGTCTGAAAAAGGCGAAGCCATTGGCCGCGCAAATGGGGCTTGAATCAGTACCTGATGAGATGCTTGAAATGATCTGCCCGAACTTGAACTACTCAGGGCAATTTACGCCAGCTCTGTACGCAAGATTTCAAAGCGTAAAGCGATTGCTGAAAGAGTTGTCGGAACAAACCTCACCGAAGCACGGGCATATTGTGAAGTTTACCTACCAATATGGGAGCTACGACGAGTCTGCTTTGCTGTTCAAAGAAGGAGACATCAGAAACGAGAACCTGATTGCTTGTGTTGGTGGGAAAACGCTAAACCTCGGAGAGTTAGAGCTTCGAGATTATGGGCTCAATATGCACATCGGTTGCGGTGGACCATTTGAGCCGATCTCAGAAGCGCAGATTCAGTCTTTGTCTGAGTTTGACTTCTATGAGACGACATACAAATTCTGGGGCCAGCGCCCATGTGGAGGCGGGATGATAGACATCACCGTCCCTATGAAACGTTGGTTCTTGACTGTGTAGTTTAAACCTGAGTGCGCCGAGAAATCGGCGTACCTTTCCCTTAAAATGGGTAATAAGCGCAGGGGGGAACCCCTCTCTTTCCCAAGCATCTCGCTCTACCTGGATGTTTCGGAAAGTGCCTTAGGCGCTCAAGTGCGGTAGCTGACTGCCAAAAACAAACAGCAAATTATCAACCCTGCCGGGGATAGCTCTCCGGTAGGAGACTATCTCCAAAAAACTTATGGAGATATAGATATGTCAAATTTCGATCAAATAGCAACCGTACACAAACTTACGGTTGTGAGAAAAGTTGATGAGCATGACTCAGAATTCAATGTTTACTTATGTAAAGACCAGCTCGGTAACGAATGGGCTTTATCAAAAGAAGGGGAGCCTGAGTATGCTGAGTGGGGTGTTTACAATGTATGCGTCTAGCGAAGTACACCTAGCATCGATGTTCTGATTGTCTAAAAATACCTGCTCAATGATAAATTTGGAGCAGGTGATGAAAACATACAGAACAACTACTCAGTGGCAGATGCTACTTCAACAACGCGGCTCGTTTAGTGGCACTAATATCGAATTTTGCCAACACCATAATGTCTCTATCACCACTTACTATAAACAGCGCGCTTTACTGGCTGAGTATCAGCCTAATTCAACCTTGCCACTACAAACAACGAACCCCACATCATCACGTTTTATTCAGTTAAAACAAACCACCACTGAAGTCTGCGCGCAAACTCATCAAAATGTGGTGCAGTTTGATATCCGCACAGGCCAGTTAATGTTTCCTGCCAATTTAGCAACGAACGATATCGTTGCCATCATTAAAGGGCTGATGGCATGAAGATGTTTGTTGATGTGCCCACCGTTTATTTATGTGTGGATGTGGTCGATTTTCGTAAATCGATTAATGGATTAGCCGCCTTAGTGGAAGCAGAGCTTGAACTACCGGTGCTCAGTGGTGCGCTATTTGTGTTTTGTAATAAAGGGCGCGACAAACTCAAACTGCTGTACTGGGATAACACCGGGTTTGCCCTGTGGTATAAGCGATTAGATAAACATAAGTTCAAATGGCCTAAACTCATGTCACCCACCATGACATTAACCGAGCAACAATTACACTGGTTATTAGCGGGTTATGATGTGATTGGCCACAGCAAAATTGATGTCGCAGGTAAGCAAGTGCTTTAATTATTCAAAAGAGTTGGCGATCGATTGATGATCATCAAAAGACGTTCAGTTAGCACTGGAAAGCCTTTTGTTATGCCTTAAAATAGGCTTCATGAAAAATGAACTCGCCCTTAAACAGCGCATCGCTGAGCTGGAAAAACTGCTCGAAAATGAGCGGCAATTATCTTTACAGAAAGATGCACAAATCGCTGCGTTAGAAGAACGCTGGCGCCTGGCTCAACAAAAACAATTCGGCAAAAGTGCTGAAGGCTTTGTGGGGCAAGGCGAGTTATTCAATGAAGTGGAAGAGATTATTGAAGCCATTGAGGAAGAGCAGCAATCCATTAGTTATACCCGTAAAAAACCGGTGCGTAAGCCACTGCCAAAAGACTTACCCCGTGAACAAGTTATCCACGATATAGAAGATAAAACCTGTGATTGCTGTGGCGGTGAGCTACATAAAATGGGTGAAGATAAGTCAGAAAAGCTTGAGTTTATTCCCGCTCAAATCAAAGTGATTGAGCACATTCGGCCTAAGTACGCTTGCCGTCACTGTGATAAATCCTCGATTCAAACACAGATAAAGCAAGCCTCAATGCCTGCCATGCCCATCAACAAAGGCATTGCAACAAGCAGTTTGCTCAGTCAGCTTATCACCAGTAAATACCAATATGGGTTACCGCTTTATCGCCAGGAAGCCATGTTCAAGCAATACGGTATTGAGCTCAGTCGCCAGACCATGAGCAGCTGGATAGACAAATCCGCCGCACTCTTCGCGCCACTAGTTGAGCGACTTAAAGCCGAGCTGTTAAAGCAGCCCACGCTGTTTGCCGATGAAACGCCATTAAAGGTGGTGAAATCCGATAAAGTGAACAGCTACATGTGGGTGTATTGTTCAGGTCGAGATTCACCAGACCCGAATAATCCTATCCCTAATATCGTGCTTTACGACTTCCACAATAGTCGCGCGGCCGCCTGCGTGGTTAATTATCTTGATGGATATCAAGGGTATTTACACGTGGATGGTTATCAGGCCTATGCCAAAACAGAGGCAACCTTAATCGGCTGTTGGGCTCATGCTCGTCGTAAATTTATCGACGCGAAAAAGCTACAAGGGAAAAATAAAACCGGCAAAGCGGATGTGGTATTGAGCCTTATCCAAAAACTGTACGGCGTTGAGTCACGCGTTAAAGATAAAAGTGTGGATGATAAATACACGACAAGACAACAAGCCAGTGTGCCTATACTGGACAAGCTAAAAGCATGGCTTGAGCAGAACCAGCCAAATTTAGTGGGCAATACCAAACTAATTGAGGCGGCTAATTACCTGGCTAATCAATGGCACAAACTCATTCGCTATGTGGATGATGGACGACTCAGCATCGATAACAATAGAGCTGAACGTGCAGTAAAACCGTTTGTGATAGGCCGAAAAAATTGGTTATTTAGCCAAACGGCTAACGGTGCACATGCCAGTGCCGCCCTTTACAGTATTGTGGAAACCGCCAAAATAAATGGTCTAATCCCATTTGATTACATCATGGTTTGCCTTGATGAACTGTGTAAACCAGAACCCAATATCGATAGCTTGTTACCCTGGAATTTTAAACAGTAGGTGTGGTTCGCTAGACGGTTACTTTACAATTATATCGTTCGTAACGATGTTTTTATGATCACCACTCCTGTATCACTACCTTGTATGACATGGGAGCTTGTAGAGCTTCCCAAAGATTATAAAGGTGAGCTACAAGTCGGTATGTCAATCAACTAGAACCTTATGCGCTCAAGTGCGATGACGTGCTTCCAAAATATCAACCCTGACGGGAGCACCTCCTGTTAGGGGGGGCTCCGTCCTTTACTGAATGGAGAAATAATATGTCAACTATACAAATTCACACCGACGCCCAGCGTTGCCAGAAAACTGGTGAGGTTACGGCAAAAGTTCGGCTCGGATGTAAATGCGGTTGCCAGCCGGAGATCGGAGCGCTGACTGTGAAAGATATGTTCTCGATTGGAAGAAGTGAGCGACGCTCACAAGCCCATTTAAAGGCCATATTTGTTCCGGCAGAAGATCTTAGAGGTCATGACCTTCAATGTTCTAGGCAAATAGATATTGAGGGACTGAATGACTTTTTCGCGCTATCAGATGCAAGCATCCGCTAGTGACAAAATTTTAACCCTACCGGGGTGCTTTATCCCGGAAGGGATGGGCACCCTGCTAATCCAGGAGGCCCTATGCAACAAACATTAAACTTTGATCTATCAGAACAACCCCTTCCTGTGCTTTTGCGTGGGGATAAGTGGGATTCTGTTTGGTCAGAACTGACTGATAACGAGGATTTGAACTTCGTTGATGCCAGCAGAGGAACCAGTCTGTCATCGTTGATCACGTCATCGGTTGAGGCCATTCACGCGGCCTTAATTGATGGATGGACCATGATGATCGGCTATTCCAGTGGTAAAGATTCTGAAACGGTCTTGCATCTGTTCCTGATGGCCCTGATCCGGGCTGTAAGGAGTGGGGCGACCATCAGCCAGCACCACTTCATCTTGCATACTGACACACTGATCGAAAGCCCAGAAGTAAGATGGCTGGCGGATCAGAAACTGGCCGAGCTGGAGCGTTTCATTGCGAAGGAAAATCTTCCTTTGACCATCGTTTTGGCAAAGCCGGGGATCACGCAGAGTTGGACGGGCCGAATCCTTACGGGGAGGGGGTTGCCTACGTTTAGCAACAGTGCGAGACAATGCTCGAACGATCTGAAAATCACTTCTGCTAAGAGAGCTAAGGCCGCTTATATGCGGGACCTTCCCAGGGAGGTTCGGCAGAAAGTCTGCCTTTTGCTGGGCAGTCGTGATGCTGAAAGCACTATTCGTGCAGCCAACATTGCAAAACAGCGAGGAAGCTCAGATCGCGTCATTAAGACGAAGGATGGGGGTGAGCTGTATGTAGTGAAAAACTGGTTGGCGAGTGATGTATGGGAGTTCTTGTTATCCGCTGGCATGGGCTCAAAATATCCTCTGCCAAGTTACTTGGAGAGCAATGTCACTACGGCAGAGCTCTACAAGGCGGCAACAGGAGAGTGCGTGTGGTCGGCAACAGAGAAAAAGGCCAGTGACGCCTGTGGCGCTCGCTTCGGTTGCTGGGCTTGCCAGGCTGTTGGGTTGGATAAGTCAATGGAGACATTGCTTGCCACGGACCCTGAAAGGCATGGCTACATGTCAGGGCTGAACCGCATCCAGCGCTACTTGGCTAAGCGCCGGTACGCATGGGAAGACCGCCATCCCGTAGGTCGAACGATTTACGAGGGTGGATACATCAAAATACAGCCGGACGTTTACAGTCCTGTTTTCCTTGAGCGATTGCTTCATGTCTGTTGCAGCATGGACTACATGGAGCAAAAGAGAGCTGATGAGCTGGCTTACAAGCTGGCTACTGGACAAGCAGAGGATAACGACTGGAACCGTCGAATGGCAGAGCCACAATTCCGGATCATATCGGAAGAGGCTTTAGTCCATATCGACTTCATGTGGGCCTTCCATCATTTCAATGATAAGCCTTTCCATGCTCTGGAGATTTACCACAGGGTTTGGTCGATGGGTGATCTGGACTTGCTGGAAGATGAGCCGCAGTGTGAAACCGTTCCTCAGTCACCAATTCCGAAGCCATTGTGGTTGAAGGTTGGACGATGGGGCGATGGTTCGCTTTCTGATGGCTTGGCCGATCCGTTAGCGGAAATGGTTTACTTTGACGGCGGGGATGACCCGTTGGCAACGAAAGTAATCAATACCGCAGACGGAAAGAGAAGGGTGGTCTGTTTCGCAGAAGATGATGAGGTGAAAGTCGATCCCGACTCCGCTGCGTTCATCATTTGGAACGAATACCCGCGACTAAGAGAGTCTGTGCTAAAGGGACATTATACGCCCGGCAGCGCTGCTCAGTTTTACCTTAGGTTTGGAACAATCCAGCTTGCGAAAGGAAAAGGCGCTTTGTATCACCGCATGATGCAAAGAGGCCAAACCTACCACCAGATGGGCCTTACTGGGCTCCAGACGATGGAAGGAATCCAACAACGTAAGGATGTCAAAGTGCTTAGCGATGCCAAGTACAAAGATTTGGTTATGCGAAAAATCAAAGGAAGACTGGCAACTGTACGCTGGTGGGTAAACTTGCACTTAACGTTCAAGTACCACCTGCACCACCGGACTCCGACAGGTTTGTTCATCGAGAAGCAACTCAACCAGGAAGCAATGGAAGAACAGAAGCGGCATCAAGCACGATGGTTTAACTACGTGACCGATGCAATGCTATGTTACTCCAGTGCATTCTGTATGAGCGTCATGGAAGGGCGAGAAGGAAGCGGAAACGCTAACATCCGCCGCTACATGATAGCGACCAGAAGAAAGGCTTATACGGCGCTCTGTGAGCTCCTAAACAATACTGATGCACCTTGGGTGTCTGATGTGTTACAGGGGGCATTGGGGCAGTATGAGTCGATACAGGCAGCTTTAACCGAAGGTTCAGCGCTGACTATTTATCTGGATTGGATCAACCTACTGTCAAAACGTCACCCAGCCTCTTTGGAACGACATGTCAGAACGATGATCAAGGCGGTTCAACGCAAACATCGTCGTAACGGCACAGAGTTGCAAAGAGGACAACAAGGCTTGTCCTTGGCCGCATAAAATGCCCTCCTTCGGGAGGGCTTTTTCTCTTGCACCCCAAAAGGGCAATTACAGCGTTTTACCCTTGTACATGCCTGTCATACTCTTTGCTTATTGTCAGCGTTTGCTGGCTATAACGGTAGCTGGCCTAAAACAGCAATAAACTTACCCCTCGGGAGGAAACCCCTCCTGGGTTTCTCTCCCATAACCAAAGGAGAGAAGCATGAGCCTAAAAAAGTTAAGTCGGCTGGTGGACCAACAACGAAAGACCCAGGATGAAATCAATGATGAAATCATTCTGGCCGTCAAAGAGGTGTTGGCTACCAATTCAGTCGGTTTAGCCCGTGAGCTTGTTGGGGGTGTCCCGCAAGATCATCCATTCCATCCGTTTTTACTCGCTATAGCTAAGCAGCTTGACCCGAGATAACTAAGTAACCCAACCGGGTACACCAAGGCCCGGTCGGCTTTGGTGTACCTCCAACCAATTTTGGAGGCACTATGTCTAATTCAAATTTCGGCTTTTTAGCTCTGGCCTTGCGCCAACGCCTGATCAAACGCTGGTCACTGATGCACTCTGTTCAACCAGAGTCTGTGTTAGAGCACAGCGCTGTTGTTACCTTACTTTCCTATCTGGCTGGCAATATCGCTATTCAGCAAGGTAAGTCGGTGGATCTGGCAACTATGCTGGCTCATGCTTCTTTGCATGACGCTGCCGAGGTTCTCTGCTCTGATGTTGTAACACCAGTCAAGAAAGCAAATGCTGTTTTGCAGCGTGAGTTTGAAAGATTGGAGAAGGCCGCAGAGGACAAACTCATTCAGACTCTTCCCGTAGAGCTCCAGGATGCAGTCGCTATAGCCTTCGCTCCCGGTGGCTATGAACAATCACTGGTTAAGGCCTGTGATACCTACTCCGCTTACATCAAGTGCAAACTTGAGGTGGCCGCAGGTAATGGCATTGAGTTCCAGGATGCGCTTAGCAAAATGGAGCTGGTTGTTGCTCAGGTGAAATTGGACTTTCCGGAAATCGACGCTCTGGATAAATGGTTTGGTAACGGACTCGGCCATTCAGTAGATAAACTGCTGTCAGGGGGTAACGATGACTAACCTACAACCTGGCGAAATCAAGATTAAGGACTTTGGCCGCGACCGGAAATTCCGTTCGGTTGATGAGCTTCAAAGCACTTTGTCTGAACAGTACAAAGGTCAGCATGTCAGTATCGTTTACCCAGCAAAGCCTAACGGGTTACTCCGAACGGTCTTTGTCAGTGTTGATGATGCTGGTGGCGTAAATCAGACCTATGGAGACCAATCTCCAGTCGATTTTTCTGCCATCAAAGATGACCTTTTTGGTGAAATGCTATGAAAGCATCACTAAAATCCTTATCAAAAGAGCAGGTTAATACACTGGCATGTAAGCTAGGGGAAATTCAAAGGCATTTGGCCGAAGATACTGAATTACTCTCTGATTTAAGTGAACTAGGTATTGATTTGTCGTCTGAGATTGATGGCTACGATTGTGTGATAGAAGCTCTATTTGAGTTGCAACAGTTCGCCAATCAAAATCTGTCTTAATAAGTTAACCCTCACTCGGGCGCATCATCCCGAGAGGGTGTGGTGCGTCCTAACTATAAGGAATGCACTATGTCTAACTTTGAACAAGCTCTGGAACGTACTGACGGCAAGACACTGATTCTCAGCAACGGGAGTAAGTGGGCAGGCCAAGACCCCGATAACATTCAGACTTTGCTGGATGTTCTCGGCAACAACGTTCTTGATCCAATGTTTGAGCAGTATCACTGCTACCGTTATTATCCGTTTGAACCCCTGATTAAGACGGGGCGCAATGATAAGATATTCCAGCCTTGGCTGGGAGCAGCTTGTTTCTTTGGGAACTTTCTTACGGTCTCTCATGTTTTCAACATCATCACGAAAGATGACAGTGTTGTTGAGGCGTTAAATGAGGCGATCCAGAAGAACATAGCGACTGAACAATACCAGCAGTATGCCTATGAGCGTTACGCCGGTTGGTTCTACGCTGAAACTAGCGAAGGGTTTAGGCTTGTATCTCCAAGTGAGGCTGCCGACATCCGTGCTGGCGCAGTTTCAAAGCTGCGTTACCCAAGAAACTTCGAGGTTATGAAAACTGCGGTTATCAAAGGACCTCGATTCGATGCTGAATTAAGCCGCAAGGCTTCTTAAACCCAAATATTAACCCCACGGGGGACATTAGTCCCTGCGGGGGTGGTGTCTCCCTCTGAAACTAAGGAGATACCAATGATTAAACAGCATTTTCAAAACGAACTGGTTAAGTGCGGATACCCGGATGATCTGAAAATTGAGTACAGTCTCGGGTACTGCCAGGGCGATGGAATGGCGTTCTATGGAGACTTGGGCGTTGATGACGTAAAAGCACTCATGAAGCGCCTATTCAGCACTGAGCTCGGCCAAGTAGATGCTGTCAGTCGCGTGAAGAACCTGATGGCACAGAAAGACATTGAGAATATGCTTTTTGTCCTCCGTGAGTATGGTTCCTGTGACTTGTCCATTACCCGGAACAGTTATGGGCATCACTACAGCCACTGGAACTGCATGAACATCGACGACAACGTGGACTTTACAGGGATCTTCCCTGATGATGACACCATGCTAGGAACCGGCATTGAAGCGATTAACCAGGATATGATCGAGCGTTGGCAAGACATCTGGGATCGTTTTGTGTTGGAGCTGGCGGATGATGTGAAAAGCATTTCCAAGAAGCTCGAATCCGACGGATACTCGCTGATAGAGGCATCTCCATGCGAAGAAGAGGTGGTTTGGGAACGGACCACTGAAAACTACCTGGTGCGTGTGACTGAACTCCCTGAGCGGGATTTCGATATGGGCCACTGGGATGACGAAGTACGAGACCAAACAATTTGCTCCATTCTGGAAGGGAAAGAGCGAGTTCTTGGCCTACGAGTTGAGGTACTCTCTCGTGAAAACGAGATAGTTCTGGGTGAAGATAGTCTGCACGGTTTGACCGTTGCCAGTGATGACAAGAGTTACGCTGGTTACAGACGAGAACTTCTCCGGGCTGCTATCCAGCAAACCAGGGACTTCTTCTCTCGCCACCTCAAAGCGGCATAACCAAGGCAGGGGGAAACCCCTGCTTTACTTTCCAAGTCTTCTTACTCATGGTAAAGCCATCAGTAAGCAGATTTTGTTCTCTCCGGAGAGCGAAAACGTGCGATAGCTGGTCGCCAAAAACAAACAGCAAATTAACGTTAATTTACTAATCCCTGCGGGAGTTTATCTCCTGCTGGAGATACCTCCCGTTTTTTCTGGAGGTATCCATGAATAGCAAATTCCAAAATTTTAAGCTGGTTTATCGTCAAGGTGGTCGTCGCTTAGAGCGTGTCTTTACAGACACTCTTTACGTGAATGTGAAGCGTGTCGCTGACTCGTTTCCCCCGACCGTTCTTTGGCGCATCTTGCCAGCGTAAAATTCGGAACCTTAAAGCTCGGCTTTGGCCGTGACCTTTCAATAACCCATGCGGGTACACTTCCCCGCACGGGGTTGGTGTGCCCATTAACTTTGGAGTACACCTTATGAACCAATTAGCTAAATTGGACATCGCCCAAATCCGTCAACAAGCCATCAATGATGGACTGCTGGTGGACCAATCTTCCATCGGTAAGCAAGCTGGTTTCCTGACGAATGTGGCAGTGACCCCGGCAATTGTCGATGGTGTATTTGGTGCAGATGGTAAACACTCAGTAGAAGACTTCCTTTTCATGTTTTTGCAGCTTTGTGTTGCTCAAACAAAGGTCGCTTTTACCGACAACAAGAACTGGGGAAAGATTCGTCTTTACTACCCCATGCCTACTGTAGATGGCTTTTTCAAACCCACTGAGGTTGTGATTAAGTCAGATCCTGTAACCGCAGATGTCACAGTCATGATGGCCTCGGAAGAGGGCACCCATTTGTGCTTGTGATATTCACAAAATTCGCCTCCGTTTCGGGGGCGATCTTTTAAACCCCTTGCCGGGGAGTTCTCCCCGGCTGGGGAGCCTCCTTGGCACATCCTCTCAGTGTCGGGGTTTCCTTAAAACCCTGTCAACGGGGGGTTAAGGAAGCCTCGATGCTGGGGTTCACGCTAAGGAGAAAACCTATGTCTTACTACAAAGCTGACACCGTTCGTGAAGCGGCTAACGGAAACTGGCTATTCATCCTGGCGGCCCTAGCGCCCCATCTTGAACCAGCTCTCCGTAAACCAGGTCGTCATGTTTCTTGCCCTATCCACGGCGGGAAAGATGGCTTCCGACTGTTCAAGGATGCCCACCTGACTGGTGGCGGCGTATGCAACACATGCGGTGCTAATCATGATGGTTTTGAGTTGCTCATGTGGCTCAATAATTGGGACTTTAAGCAGTGCCTAAGCGAGGTTGGTGATTACCTGGGAGTTGAGAAAGAGCAACCCCAGTATCAACAATCTGCTGCACCGTCACGAGCTCCTGCCCAGGCCAAAGCGCCTGTTCAGCAAGAGCCTATGAAGGTAAACAACAAGGTTCTCGATTCCAAGAATCGCAAGAAATCCATTGCCGGTACTCTGATCGCCCACGGTAAAGCTCCCTACGAGCATAACGAAGACAATGAGCTTAGCTACTTTGCCTTCATCCGTGACAAGAGTGGCTTGGAACGCACCGTTTGGGGTGTGGATCTTGAAAGAGCCATTGGTGAAAGCGAAGCCAAGTATGGGGATGAGATCATCATGACAAACCTCGGGCGCGAGCCTGTAACTGTCGTCGTTGAAGTTAAAGACGATCAGGGGAATGTTGTGAGAGAACAACCTATGCAAACGCACCGCAACACTTGGTTGGTCGAACGTCGTGGCGCTACGGTAACGCAGTTCCGCGCTCGTTCAAACGGTGGTGTTGAACCGGTGAGTCACTATGTTGAGACGGCCCCTGTGGTCAATCACACGGTAGCAACTCCGGCACCGCAAGCACAATCTGCGGCAGCACAACCGGAAGCGCAAAGCAGTGAAGACAAGCCGAAAGTTGTTCCGATGTTTCGTGAACAACCCAAGCCTTGGCTGCTTGAGCTCCAAGAGGAAATGGAGAAGAGAATGGAGCGCGAACGCGCTTACAGTGCTCGTCTCCGTGAGAAAATCGAGAAGGTATGGAACGAGTGTTTACCGTTCTCCAGTCATGTGACTGAGCCAATGCGTCTGTACTTCAAAAACCGTGAGCTTCTGTTCAAGGTCGATGAAGTAGAAAAAACAGACTGTCTGCGGTTCAATCCGGCTATGGCCTACTACGACGAAGATGGCAATGAAGTTGGGAAGTTCCCGGCTATCGTCTGCGCTATCCGAGATGTGGAAGGCAATCTGGTAACGCTCCACCGCACCTATCTCACCCCAAACGGTAAGAAAGCTAAGGTCGGCAACGCCAAGAAAATGATGCCCATTCCGGAAGGTTTGGATGTCAATGGTGCGGCCATCCGCCTTGGTGAACCGACTGAGGGTATCCTGGGTGTTGCAGAAGGGTTGGAAACAGCTCTATCCGCTTATCGAGTCACTCAAATCCCGGTTTGGTCAACGGTCAATGCGACCCTGATGGAGTCCTTCGAGGTTCCGGAAGGTGTTCACACCGTACTGATCTGGGCTGACAAAGATAAGTCTGTGACTGGTGAGAAGTCAGCGAATGTGCTGAAAGCCAAGCTGGAGAAGCGCGGCATTCGTGTGTACATCCTGCTGCCTAAGCTCCCTATCCCGCCCAGAGCGAAAGGGATTGACTGGAACGATGTCCTGATGAGTCAGGGAAGCCTCGGCTTTCCAAATGCTCGCTACCTGCGCGATTTTATTGCGAGAAGGAGAGATGAGTATGCCCGTCATTGATGTCTCAAAGGTTGATACCACGCCTGGTAACGACGAAGTGTGCTCCTTCTCACCCCCTGAGGGGTGGGAGGGTGACTCTGCGGTTTACATTGAGCTTATGCGGTCTCGGTATCGTAATCTGATGCACTGCCAGAGAATGATGGTGACGGCTTCTTTCGCAAGAAGGGAGTCCATCCAAGTTACTGGTCCTTTTGCTGACGAAGCGACTAAGATCATTAACTCAATGAAAATGAACAAGGCAAAGCCGCCATCGGCTTTGTCTGCTTAAAACTTTAACCCTGAGGGGGTGTTCATGCCCTCTCGGGCATGATTCGCCTCCTCTTCAACTGTGGAGGTAATTATGAAAAAGTTTTTGCGTATTAAGACGTGGTTTGTGCGTCTTTTCTCTCCTGACAAGAAGACTCTGGGAGCTATCGGTGAAGACCTGCGTAAGGTCGCCGTAACAGCCATCGGTGTTGGTATTGTAGGATTGGCTGTATCTGGGGACACTATTACCGTCAAAGAAGCCGGTTTAGTGTTGTTTGTTGGGGTTATCCTGTGGATCTATGGTATAATCTTAACCAAGGTCAGCAATTCCTAAGGGGGTCAAATGGACGCTTTCACATTAGGTATGTTAGGGTTGCTTTTATTTTTCACTGTCGTCACTGGCGGCAGTCTGTATCTCTACCATGAGAAACAGAAAGAAAAAAAGCATCACAACGCCTAAAGAATAACTGCGAAAATGAACGAAAAGGCCAGCAATAGCTGGCCTTTTTTTATACTTGAAGTTTGAGGTGTTACATGTCACGATAAGGTAAGTGTGACATGTAACGGAAAAGGTGATTTTTTGAAAGTATCCAATGAAGACGCTCATTCGACGTCAATATACCTCCTCAGAGCCGCTTCACGTCCAGCGTTTTGGCGTGACGTTCCCTTTGATAAGAAACTTGAAGCTGTGAATAGTCTGAATAGCATAGGACGCTCACCCTCAGAACTCACCGAATGGATTAATAAATATCTGACAGCAGAGCAAATTAATAAGCTCGGGACATCTATTAGGCAACGTCGCAGAAGGGGATATGGTGTTGGTAAAAGCATAACTATAAGCGATAACGCCCACAGGATTTTGAAGCGGTTGTCAGAAGTCGATGGTTGCAGTTTGTCAGAAGTGATCGAGAAACGCCTAGCCCGAGCTTATAAAAATACATGGGACCATAAATAGAGTGACACTAGGGGTTGCATTTTTAAAACCCGTGATAGCATCTAAATGAACCCAAACGAATAGGGGTGCTGGCGGCGATGCCGACCATTATCCCGACAATGGAGAAATAGACCATGATGACATTGACTACCGTCTCGAAGAAAACTTCAAATAATTCAGCCCTTGTATTCTGGCGCGTTGGTACAAAACGGAAAGGCATCCTTGATGTCCATATTGATTTTGACCACGAAGAAGCGGATCTTTTGGCTGAGCTCGTAGCCATTCGCTATCTGGCGCTGGACAAACAGGTTTTTTGCAGAGAGCCAGGTGCTGGTGCTGGTTACAAGCTGGTGGTATCCAAAGGTGCGATCAGGAAGTTGGCGCTGGGCAAATCCACCAAGGCTTTTGCTTTCAAGTTTGCGGCTTGCCTCACTGGGCGTTTAAAGGGCGCTACTATTGAAGTCTCGCAGAGCATGGAGTTTATGGATGAGCCGGGAGAGGGCAACATTGAGCTCCTCGATGTGGACAAGCAAGCCTATACCCAGACTCATGACGAAATATCTACACCGGCCATTGGCCCCGTCCTGGTTACTCAACATGCCATCGATCAGTATCAGGCCCGGATAACCTCTGGAGACCCTAAAAAACCGTGGGCCTCACTTGTTGGCCGCCTCCTGCATCCAGAGTTACAGGTTCAGCCCTTTGACGAGAAAGTGGCTCGCCATAAAGCCAGAAAGTATGGCCGCGTAGATAACGTGGAAGTCTGGGGCCATAGAGATTCCAAGTTCAAGTACCTGATGGTGATCAACGACGACAACCAAAAACGTGTTCTTGTCACGGTGTTTGAGCGAAATGAGTAACCTGTTTGGTGAGTCTTAACCTGCTTCTCATTTGTTCTGAATACACAACCTCTCCAAATCACGTATTCATACCCTAAAAGGGCAAAAACGCAGTCGTTGATAACGACTCTCCTACCTGAAAATAGCTCCAGCATAAAAACTGGAGCTGTAAATGAGATCGAGACCTTCCCTTTTACTGATGCGAAACCTGCGGTCATTGGCCGTTGTGGTGCTCGCAACTTTGCCGTGCGTTGCTTTTGCACAATGGCGGGTTGTAGCCGTGAGCACCGAAGTAGACAAAATGCGCTTCAATACCATCATAGACGCGCATTCCTTCATGAAGAATTATCGCTCTGGTGAGGAGCAAGGGAAGGGAACGCCCGTTGGGGATACGCTTTATCCGGTTGCCAGTTACGGTGATGGCCGTTATGTCTCCAGGATCTGTTTTAAGTATCTAGGCGCTACTGGCGATTATGACCCCACTACCTGCACTGGCGACCCAGCTACGGTCTACTGGCGCTCAACCTACGTTTTGCCGGGTGAGATGGATAAAACACCGCTCCTGGACAGGGATCTCGGCTTACCAACAACGACCATGTGTGTAGGGAACCTTATCCATCTTGGCACCGGCAATAAGTTCCAGGCTGAACTGGATTATCAAAGCGGAGGCTCCGACCCTTTCACATTCACCAGATACTACAATAGCCACCCTCCTGATGAAGAGCTCGGCGGCTGGCGGCATACCTACTCGCGGAGCGTCGAGGTCAACGCCTCGAAGTACGGTGAGAACATGGTTGTCCTGCACCGGCCAGAAGGGCAGGAACTCGCCTTCTACAACTCGTCCTCTGTCTGGGTGCCAACTTGGAAAACCGATGATACCTTGACGAAGGAGGCAACCGGCTGGCGCTACACCCAATCTGACGGGGTAGTTGAGGCCTATGATGAAACCGGACGACTGACCGGCATCGAGAAGCCCAATGGCAATCACATCACCCTGAGCTATTTGAACGGAGAGCTATCCTCGATCACTGACGGCTTTGGCCGCACCATCCAGTTCCAGTATCAAGATGGTCGCATGGTCAGTGTCACCGATCCTGCTGGTGGCAGTTTTCAGTACCAGTACAATAGCGCTGGCAAGCTGGCGGAAGTGATCTACCAGGACAATACGAGCCGCAGCTATCTCTACGATGACCCGAATGCACCAGGTTTGCTCTCTGGGCTGGTGGACGAGAACGGCAACCGTTTTGCCACATGGGGATATGATGCTCAGGGGAGGGCGGTTCTAAGCGAACACGCCGGGGGCGCAGAGAAAACTCAGGTAAGCTACAACGCTGACGGAAGCGCCTCTGTCACCAATGCACTCGGCCACGTACAGCGATACACCTACAGCCGTCACAATGGGATGCTCAAGCCTGATGTTGTTGAGGGTGCGCCGTGTACCGGCTTTGTGGGAGGCAAGGAAACCTACGTCTACGACAGCAAAGGTCTCGTCTCCAGTATTACTGACCGCGCTGGGCAGAAGCGCACGTTCACCCATAACGACCGGGGATTGGAAACCACCCAAATAGACCAGGACGGGGGCAAGGTTACGACCGACTGGCTTCCTTCCAAGTCGCTCCCGGAAAAAATCACAGAACCAACCAGAATCACTGAGCTCACCTACGACACTCATCTTCGGGTGATAAGTCGCAAGGTCACTGATCGCAGCTCAGGCGCTTCCCGGACATGGACGTACACCTATGCCCCTGTTGGTACAGGAAAGCCGAGCCTGTTGGCCTCGGTTGATGGTCCGCGCACCGACGTCAGCGATGTGACGACATTTGACTACGATGACCAGGGCAACCTGATCCGGACAACGAACGCGCTGGGGCAGGTGACGCAGTTTGGTGACTACGACGCGAACGGTCGCGCCGGGACCATTCAGGGTGTCAACGGTGTAACCCAGACCCTCACTTATGACGCCAGAGGAAGACTTGTCAGCTCCACTGGACCAGAAGGAACCACGGTCTACAACTATGATGCTGTGGGCCTCCTGAGTTCGCTGACCAAGCCAAATGGTGCAACCGTCAGCTATGAGTACGACGCTGCACATCGGCTGGTGGCGGAAACAGATGCACAGGGCAACCGGCGCGAGCTTGAGCTCAATGACCTCGGGAACCCAGTAGAAGAGCGACTGCTCGATGCGCTGGGCCAGACCCGTTGGATAGAGCGCCGGATCTTCAACGAAATCGGCTGGCTCTCCAGTGTCTCCGATGCCTATAGCAATCAGTCATCGTTTTCCTACGATGTGGTGGCAAACCTGATACAGGAGACCAGTCCATCTGGTAACACACACTCCTACAAGTACGACGGCTTCCATCACCGTACACAAACGACCGATCCCCTCGGGAAGGTCACGCAGGTGCTCTACAAGGATACCGGCGATGTTTACCGTGTCTCCGACCCTCGTTCGCGCCTGACCTACTACAGCTACAACGGCTTTGGCGAAGTGACTCAAGTCCGGAGCCCGGACACTGGCACCACCGACATTACCTATGACGAAGCCGGTAATGTGGCAACGCGCAAGACGGCCAAGGGACAAACCACAAGCTACAGCTATGACGCGCTGAACCGGATCATCGAGACCTCCACCGATGTCGCTGGCGAATCGCCAATTCTGTACGGGTATGACGAATCAACCTCACCATACGGCATAGGCCGCTTGACCTCAGTCGATGATGGCAACGGTGTCCGGAGATATGGCTATACACCCGAAGGATGGCTGGCTTACGAGACCTGGGAAACCCACGGGCAGAGCCTTACTACCCAGTACCAATACGATGGTGCAGGCCTCATCACGAAGATCACGTATCCCAGTGGTCGTGAGGTTTCCTACAACCGTGATTTAGCCGGTGACGTCATCGAGGTGGCAACTACACAAGCAGGCACAACAACAAGCCTGGCAAGCCAGATCGAGCGAGCGCCCTTTGGCCCCGTCACCAGTATGGTCAGAGGGAACGGCATTTCAGAAAGTCGCTCTTTGGATCTCAATTACCGAGTCACCGGCATCGACGCTACCAGGGTGCATTCGCTGGTCTATCGGTACACGCCAGACTCGTTGATTTCAGCCATAGACGACCACCTCAGCTCATCAGTCAATCAGTCGCTCGGTTATGACGCGGTTGGCCGCATAACCTCTGCTGATGGGCTCTATGGCGTTTTGGGCTATGGCTATGACGCCACCGGCAACAGGACCTCGATCACGACCGATGGCCTGAGCCAAAGCTACACCATCAACTACATGAACAACTGGTTGGTGAAGGCCGGGCAAACCTCCAGAAGCTATGACGCCAATGGCAACCTGACTAAGCAGGGGACGGATACCTTCACCTATGACAGCCAGAACCGGCTGGTGGACGCAACGGTCGCAGGAGTGACTGCAAGCTACACCTACAACCATCTGGATCAGCGTGTAACAAAGACCGCGAATGGCAGTATCCGTCTGTTCGTTTACGACCTGGCAGGAAACCTCATCGAGGAGCTGGACGCGGCCACTGGAGACGTGCTGGCGGAGTATATCTGGCTCGATGGCACTCCCTTGGGCTTTGTTCAGTCAGGACAGACCTACCAAGTCCACGTCGATCACCTGGGCACCCCGAAGGCACTGACCGACGTCAGCGGCCAAGTGGTTTGGAAGGCGAGCTACAGCCCGTTCGGTAAGGCCAGCATCACCACCCAGGGGCCAACCTTCAACCTGCGGTTCCCAGGGCAGTATTACGACGAGGAGACCGGGCTCCACTACAACTGGCGGCGTTACTACGACCCGAATACCGGGCGGTACATCACCAGTGATCCGATTGGACTTGCAGGTGGGATTAACACCTATGCCTATGCGCTGAGCAACCCGGCTATTTACACAGACCCAACTGGGTTGTGGGTTCCCCAAGTTATTGGGGCAATCATAAATATGGGATTTGAAGGATACCGGCAATATCAAACAGGTGCTTTTGATGCGGGGCGTCTTCTTGTGGCTGGCGCTACGGGTGCTATTGGAGGTTTCGGAAGCACTCCTCTTCGCGCTGTTATATTTGGAGCGACAGCAGGAGCAATACAAAACACATACAGTCAGATTACTGATACAACGAAAGAAAAATGCGATGGCGGGGTATCGACAATAGATGTTAGCGAGATATTTCGTAGCGCTTTGCTTGGAGGCGGCGGAGGTTTGCTAGGTTACGGAGGTGGAGCTATTGGGAAAAACATATTGAGGACACCAAACGTCATCGGTGAACCCTTAACGACAAGAGTGGTTTTTAATTATGGTAATCATGGAGCGGCAATTGGTGCCGCAGGAGGCACAGCTTTTGGAAATCAATAACTGGGTAGATTTCTTTCTTTATACAGCTTACTTCACTGGAGTTGTTGTGATTCTTATCCCTCTTGGGGTTAATTTTATTTACGTAGGAATCGCAGGGGTAATAAAGCATAAGAAGATAAAGTATGACAAAGGAACTGACATTCATCGTATTGGTAGAAATGTTTTTGAGATTGTTGGCGTAGGAGTCTTTGCTATATCTTTCTCTGTATGGTTTCTTTTCTTCGATAAAGGAGGGCACCTATTCCATTACCCAGCGGAAGTGATGAGATTCTTCTCCGGAACATAAGGCGGGTGATGCTGGTGCCGGTTATGGCTAACCGACACCAGCGGCCAAGTGGTTTGGAGTGTGAGCCATCATATATGGCAGTAGGGAGAGATACTTTTGGAAATCAATAGTATTATGCTTGGCACAAAAGAGCTGTGGCTCCATATTCAAAAAGGGGAATTTCAGAGAAATGAAGAATAAGAAAGTAATAGCTTTGATAATGGTCGCAGCCGCATCATGCTCGTCAGCCTACGCCGCGACATTACCGACCAGTGAGGTGGACGCATACATACTTGTAGTGGCTCGCAAACATAATCTCTCTGACTTGATTACATCCTGTTTTCCCGACTCAGATTAACTGATAATAAGCAAAATGCTCGGCTCACAATCAGTGCCAATGAGATCTGCTGTAACACTATCTGGCTTGAATTCATCAGGCTCGGCTCACATTAGGTACCAACAAATGACTTGAGTTGCGCCAGTACGGTTTTCGTCATAATGTCCATTTCAAACAGCCTCTCCAGCGTATCCATGACCATCACTTCGTTTTCTGGTTGAATATCTTCTGCAAGCCACCGCTCACATTGCTGCTGAAATAAACTCAGCGAATCCAGCTGTTGCTGATAAGCTCTTTCCGTTCTGATTAGTTCACTGACCGACAGCAGAAATGGATTACCCTTTGCTTTCTCCAGGTTGAGCGTCTGAAGTTGGGTACTGCGGTGTACTTCCTCAACCATTTGAACAAGTAAAGGCAGCATGCTAATCGGCTGCCACTGTATTTTTTCAGACATAAAGTTCCTTTAAATGGGCAAGCCAGCTTCCCTTAAGTCCTGCGTAATTTCTTTAACCCGATTTGCATCCAGCTCGCCTTTAAAAAATTTCCGAAGCTCAGCAGGTTTGTAATGAAACTGGTCTACCAGTACCTTTTCGCTGTAACCATGCCGGATCAGGCGTGGTTCTATATCATTGATGCGTCGGGACAGGGTTAAATCCAATACGTCAACCGTGATCGGTTTCACACCCACATTAAAACCCTCTTCCAAGGCTAGTGATAAGTGCTGCTCAATCTGCAATGGTGTCGTCAACCGCTCTACCAGGTATTCGATTGCCTGCTCTTCAATAACATCTGTGGGTTTGGTTTTATCATCCGTACAATTGTCCAGCAACCAGTACACGTACTCTCGTAAATTTCCCTGAATAGCATCCAGTGACACGACAATTGTCCTATAACCTACTTCTTCCATCGTTGGGCCTTTTAAGTCATTTTTTAACTTCGGATGACCAGCTAGAATAATGGACAGTTTGCCGCCGCCATCTCTGATCACTTCCATCAAGCGCTTTAATCCTGTCAGCGTACGATGATGCAAATCATGGGCTTCGTCCACTAACAGCACCACTGGCTTTTTGACATCCTGAATTAAGTCGCGTAGTTCACGTTCCCGTTTCTCGCCGAGTTTTGGTACCCGATAGTCTTTATCGCCGCTGACATCATAAAACAGAGCGGTGATAAGGGTCCCAAGGTTGGTCTTTGTTTTCTCAACAGACAGCGATTTTGCAACGATGACTTTTTTTTCTTTCGCCAGTAAGTCTTGCAGTCGTGACAATGTTGTGGTTTTGCCGCTGCCGACCACACCGGATAACGCAATCAGTTGCCCCTCAGGGATCACTTTTTTCAGCTGGTTGAAAATTCGTCGCTGATGATCGGTTTCGAAATAGTCGGCGTCCCGAAAATACTTAATAATGCCGTAGTGCTCCATGACTTCAAGTTGCATGAGTGCTATCTCCTTTTGGATGGAAGTACGATTTCAGTCGTGCCATTACAGCGGATTTTTCCAATGTTTCATCCAAAATGGCATCTATAAAGTCTCGATCTGATTGGTTTAACAATGCCAGTGGCTTACCGAGATAGTCTGCGATGGCGAGCTTTGCTTTGAGTACACTTCGGTAGCTCAGGTCGTTATAAGGATCAGGATCTGCAAACGGTGTGTCCGCAATAACATTCACGGTTTTAAGTATCGTCTTGAGGATGGCCACATTCTGCTCGTCCCCAACATCCCGCAAGCTCAGCGATTTCGCCAGAGTTTCTAACTTGTCTAATTTCTTCTCGGCCTGCGTCTTTTTAAATTTCCGGTACCGGTAGAGAGGAATAGGACCGCTGACTGGAAGATATGCCCCGTACCGCTTGCCTTCATGTTCAACAAATAGTTCGTCGTCAAACAGCCCCCACCAGAGTACAACCCGTTCACCGGCAAGTTCCGGACTGATTTCATAAACGGTGCCATCGACGCTGATCCTGGCATCAATGCCGACAGTACGTTGCTCCGGTTCTCTGGCAAATGCACAAAATCGCTCCCAGCTGCACATGCTTTGAATACCAGAAGGCGGAATATTGAGTTGCCAGTCCTCCATGCGGGAATGAGTCTCTAAACGGTGCGAGTGGTCGTTATATTGCTTTAGGTATTCCCGCAGCATGTCATTGGCTTCGACCTCATTTTTGGGTTCCCGCAGGTGATAGAGCACTTCATGGCATTCTTTGACTGTCCGAAAGGCTCGCTCGACTTTGCCTTTTGAACGGGCAGTTTTGCGCCTGTCAGTGGCGCTTGCAGGTTCATGGACTTTCAGCTCAACGCCCAAAAATACCATGACATTGCGAAATACACGGCTTTTAGCGATGGGACCATTATCCAGATAGATGGTTTTCGGGATACCACGGAATGGAAACTCGCTGTCAGACTTCGCACTCATGGCATTGAACAAAAACAGTAAGGCCGCTGGCGTATCCTCGCCATAGACGTTCCGATATTCCTGATAGCAAACCCCGCTGCGGTCATCGACCACGCTGTAGAGCATCAGTAGCGGCCTGCCTTTTTGTGGATCAAACCAAAGTGGTTCCTGCACATGCTTGAGATCAGATGGGCTGAGATCGAATTGCCAGCATTCATTGCTATATGTAGCTTGGAACCGGACGGCTGGCGTATCTCTAAGTACTTGTTTCGGATTAAAACCCCATTGCTGTAGGTAGCGGTTCACGGTCGCTTTGTTCAGGCGTCCAACCGGCACTTTAATGAACCCATAATCCGAGCCGACACCTGTGCGCTCCAGCAGCGCAATCGCATTGGCTGTTGAAAGATGACGGCCATTTTTATTCATCGTTCGAATTTTCAGCGCTGCAATAATTTCACAATACTGTTCCAGTTCAGCCTGCGGAATCGCTCTGGGTTTACCCGCATCACTGCGGCGGATGGATTTTGGCTGGTACAAATTGCGTAAGTGTCGGTACAAGGAACTTTCTGAAATGCCGTAGAGGGCTGTGGCCTGTGCGATGATGTCACGTCGTTGAGCGCTGCGCGGCGGTAAGCCTTCCAGTCGGTGGTAGAGATCAATCAAAACTTCCTGTGCAATGCCACGCTTCGCAGAGTTCATGGCATCACCTGAGACCAACACTGCCAATACCAACTCCCTGAAGTCGCAAGTACTTATAAAGAGTGGTCTTGGAAATACTGAGTTGTGCCGCAATTTGCTGTGCGCTGAGGCTGCCTTGCTTATACAACGCTTCAGCCGCAATGGCCACATTTTGGGCTTCTTTGCTAAGTCCAGGTGGACGCCCGCCATTACGTCCTCGTGCCCGAGCCGAAGCCAAGCCTGCTTTCGTACGCTCCCTGATTAAGTCCCGTTCAAATTCTGCAATGGAGGCAAACACATTCGTGATAAGGCGGCCTTGCGGTGTGGTGGTGTCCACTGGGTCGTTAAGGCTGCGAAGCCCAATCTGCCGTTCAGTCAGCTGGTTCATCAGATGAACCAAATGCTGTAACGACCGTCCGAGCCGATCCAGCTTGTATACAACGATAATATCGCCAGCTCTGAGCTGGCCAAGCAAATCATCAAGGCCAGGTCTTTTGGTTTTAGCGCCGGAAGCGACATCTTTAAAAACACGTTCACAACCGGCGTTTTTAAGTGCGTCTTCCTGCAGGTCAAAACTTTGCCCTTTGGTGCTGATCCGACAGTACCCAAAAATCATCAAATAACCCTGAATCGTTCATTTAATGGAGTGAAAGAGTATGGTTCTGAACGCTGATTTCATCAACCAGTTATCTGGACGGTTTTTGGCGCATTTTGTTCAGAGTTACTGTCATTTTCAGAAGACGACTGCACGGAATATCAGGAGTCGGCTGCACTGGTGGATTGCAGCGCGGTGTACAGGGCCGTCTTGCTCACCTTGAGCCGTGTAGCGGCCTCTCGGACATTAAGCCCGTTGGCGATGTGCTCCCGCGCTCGCTGCAACTTGTCGGCGGTGACAACCGGCTTTCGCCCGCCCTTCCTCCCACGAGCGGCGGCGGCAGTCAACCCGGCCTTGGTGCGCTCGCGGATCAAGTCGCGCTCGAACTGGCCCAGCGCGCCGAACACGTGGAAGATGAGCCGCCCGCCTGGCGTGGTGGTGTCGATGGCTTCCGTCAGAGAACGGAAGCCGACGCCTCGCGCTTCCAGCGCGCCTATCGTTTCGATTAGGTGCGGCATAGAGCGCCCGAGCCGATCCAGCCGCCAGACGGCCAGCACGTCGCCGTCGCGCAGGTAGGCCAGCGCATCAGCCAAGCCGGGGCGGTCGGCCTTGGCCCCGGAAGCCGTGTCCTCGAAAACGCGCTCGCAGCCTGCCTTGCGTAGCGCATCCGTCTGCAAGGCGGTGTCCTGTTCCGCCGTCGATACCCGCGCATAGCCGATCAGTGCCATTTGCCGCCTCTCTTGTCCGTCATTCCGTCCGCCTATCTTAATGTCCGACAACCCGTTGTGCAATAACTTTGCTGGACAGTGTCCGGCATGGCCGACTAATGATCGTTTGACGGACATTGACGGTAAGGCATTTTTGCATTACTATGTGAAGCATCAACCTTGATTGCGAGGGCAAACCACCATGACCACATTGACCGTTACCGCACGGGGACAAGTGACGTTTCGGAAGGACGTACTGCAACACCTCGGCATCAGGCCAGGCGACAAGATCGAGCTGGACTTGTTGCCAGACGGTCGGGGCGTGCTCAAGGCGGCACGGCCCGCAGGGACGATAGCCAGCTTTGTCGGCCTGCTCGCGGGCAAGACGCAGAAGGTTGCCACCATCGAAGAAATCAACGAGGCGGCGGCGCAAGGCTGGGCAGGTAAGCAATGAAGGTCGCAGTCGATACCAACGTCCTTGTGCGTGCGGTTGTGCGTGACGATCCCGCACAAGCGGACGTTGCCGCCGCAGTCTTGACCGACGCCGAGTTGATCGCGGTCGCGCTGCCGTGCCTATGCGAATTTGTTTGGGTGCTGCTGCGTGTCTACGGCTTCCAGCAAGCCGACGCGGCCAGCGCGATCCGGGCACTACTGGCCGCCGCGAATGTGGAAGTGAACCGGCCTGCCGTGGAGGCTGGCTTGCTGGTGCTCGACGCGGGCGGAGACTTTGCCGATGGCGTCATTGCCTACGAAGGCAACTGGCTTGGCGGGGAAACCTTCGTTTCCTTCGATAAGAAGGCGGTGGCACTTCTCACGGCGCAAGGGCAATCAACGCGCCTTTTGTGACGGACATGAGCATGAACGAATTCCGCCGACTGGCCGCGAAGATCGACCAACACATGCAGCAGCTTGCCGCCCAGGGTGTCAGCGAGGCCCATGCCATCATCAATCGCATGATGGGGTACGGGCCTGACCTGCACAGGATTTGGGTCGGCACATCCGATCAGCAGCTCATGGCGCTGTCCCGCGAGTTCCCAGGGTTCTACCGCTACGCCCGCATCATGGAAGAGGCATCCGAAGCCGAGCGCCGCAAGGCTTCGCGGCCCTATGACGGCATGGCCGAGTTCTCCGAACAGCACAAGCAAATGGGCGCGCAACTGCTGACCACGGCGGCCACGCTTGAGCGTGGCTACCAGGCGTTTCGTGCGAGCGGCAGTCTCCAAGACTTCCGGCCTCAGCTCGACGAGCTGGGCCGCCTGCATCGGCAATGGCTGTCCGACCTGGAAGCCTTCAAAGACTCGCTGCGCACGCAGGGCGCAGAACCCAAGGTGCTGGAATACGTGAACGAGGCTTTCGGCCGCCTGGCCGAGCGCATCAAGCAGCTTGCCGGTTGATCGCCGGAATTTTCGGCGGTTCCGGCTTTGTCGCGCCGTGCACAAGAGTTCTGAGCAATTCCGATCTCTCGCGGCGCTTCGTGCATAGAACTTCTGACCGTTCCCGGTCAGAAGTTCTATGCACACACGGCGGCCAGCCCAGTGAACTGGTGCAGTCGCCTTCTGAAAACGACAATCGCTCGTTTTTTGCGCAATTAAATGTGACCGGTCATAAATATTGGCGCAATCGTTAGTGCCATTATACGTACCTTTTGTAGACGTAGATTTGTAGACGAGTTTATGGACGGTTACAATGCTTATTTCGCATGCGAAATGTCGTTTTCAGAAGACGGCTGCACTGAACGTCAGAAGCCGACTGCACTATAGCAGCGGAGGGGTTGGATCCATCAGGCAACGACGGGCTGCTGCCGGCCATCAGCGGACG